>NZ_JBQSWC010000011.1:0-120299 GCF_052376775.1 Halomonas sp. AOP43-A1-21
GGTACGGGTTGCCTGCCGCATTAGGTGCACAGCTAGCGAGAGCTGATTTGCCGGTGATAGCGCTAGTGGGAGACGGCGGGGTGATGTTTACCCTCTCAGAACTTGCAACCGCCGTAGAAGAGCGCCTCCCGGTAGTGATCGTGCTGTGGCACAACGCCGGTTACGAAGAGATTCGCCGCTATATGGACGCCAATGGCGTGGCGCGTCTAGGCGTGGATATTCAGGCGCCTAACTTTCTCACCCTGGCTGAAGGTTTTGGTTGCCCTGGCGTACTGGTAGAAAGCCCTGCCGAGCTTGTCCAGGCCTTAATTGACCGCGTACCCAACGGACCACTACTGATCGAAATAGATGCCGCTGCCTGGCAGCGTGCGATTTCTGACTAGGACATTTCCATGCAGCTACTCAAACAGCAGTTTATAAATAATCAGTGGGTTGCTTCCAAGGGCACCTGCCTGCTCGACGTGATGAACCCCTACCGTGAAGAGCGTATTGCCCAAGTAACCGCTGGGGATGAGGCCGATGTCGATGCAGCGGTGCACGCTGCCCAACAGGCGCAGCCTGCTTGGCAATCGCTGGGTGGTGCCGCACGTGCAAAGTATCTAGAAGGGTTTGCCGATGCACTGGAAGCCCGTCGAGCGTCGTTAATCACCCTTTCAGCGACTAATAACGGTAAGCCGTTAGCGGAAGCCGGAATCGACTTGGAAGATGCGATTGCCTGTTACCGCTATTACGCCAAGCGGGCAAACGCGCTGGACGCCCGCCAAGGCGAGCGAGTAGATGTAGAAATGGAGGGTGTTGAAGCACGCACTTACCATGATCCTGTGGGCGTGGTCGGGCTGATTACTCCGTGGAATTTTCCCTTGGTCACCAGCGCCTGGAAGCTCGCACCTGCGTTAGCCGCTGGCTGTACGGTCATCTTGAAACCTTCAGAGGTGGTGCCGTTGCCCGAGCAGGCGCTGGCTGAGATCGCGTTGGAAATTGGTCTGCCTGCTGGTGTCTTGAACCTACTTAACGGTGACGGCGAAGGCATCGGCGTACCGCTAACGAATCATCCAGGCGTGGATAAAATTTCCTTTACCGGCAGCAACCGGGTGGGCGAGGCGGTCATGCACGCCGCCAGCGCTCGCACCGCCAGCGTATCCCTGGAACTCGGTGGAAAATCACCGATTATCGTGATGGAAGATGCCGACCCCGACCAAGCCGCTGATTGGGTAATGGCGGGTATTTACTTCAACGCCGGGCAGATATGCTCCGCAACTTCACGTTTACTGGTTCACGAAAACGTCGCCGAAGCGCTCTATGCAGCGCTCGCCGAGCGTATGGATGCTTTAACCCTAGGCGACCCGCTGGTCGAGGGCACTGATCTTGGCCCGCTGACCAGTGCCAAGCAGCGCGACGCGGTGCAACGTTATTTGGACACTGCGGTAGAGGAAGGGCTAACCGCGGTACGCGATAGGCAACACCGCACGCTGCCTGACCAAGGTTACTTTCTAGCGCCGACGCTTTACCGCGACGTACCGGTCGAGAGCCGCCTATGGCAGGAGGAGATCTTCGGCCCCGTACTCTGCGCACGCAGCGTTACCAGTGAAGAAGAGGCTATTACACTCGCCAATGATAGTGCCTATGGCTTGGCAGCCACGGTAATTAGTGGTGATGCCGAGCGGGCAAAGCGTATTGGCAAGAAGCTCAAGGCGGGAAGCATCTGGTACAACAGCGAACAGCTGGTACTGCCCGAAACCGCCTGGGGCGGTTTCAAGCAAAGTGGCATCGGCCGCGAACTCGGTCCTTGGGGGTTAAGCGCTTACCTTGAGGTGAAGCACGTAGTGGGACCTGCGTAGGCTCTATGTTCAGGCACGGGCGTTTGGCATCGGATAACGCCGGGTAGATTTACCCGCTTTCACCACCTGTCCGGGCACCTCATGGCCGATAAGTTCGGGGAGGGCGGCGGCGACGTCCAGCAGGGCATCCAGATCAACGCCGGTGTCCACGCCCATGGCTTCAAACATATGTACTAGATCCTCGGTGCATACGTTGCCGGTGGCGCCGGGGGCAAAGGGGCAGCCGCCCAGGCCACCGAGCGCTGAGTCAAAGCGGCTAATGCCTGCCTGCCAGGCTGCCAGAGCATTGGCCAGCCCCATGCCGCGGGTGTTGTGAAAATGCAGGGTAAACGGCGTTTCGGGCCAGCGTTCAAGCACCGCTTCACAAAGGCGTTTGACCTGGGCCGGGTTGGCCATGCCGGTGGTGTCGCACAGCGTGACACCCTGGATGCCCAGCGCAATCAGCTTTTCAATCAGTTCCAGCACCCGCGCTTCGGGCACTTCGCCTTCAAAGGGGCAACCAAACGTGGTTGAGAGTGAGGCGTTGATAAACACGCCGCTGCCCTGAGTCACGTCCAAAATAGCCGCGAACTGCTCGAGGGATTGCTCGGGCGTCATGCGCAGGTTGGCCAGGCCATGGCTATCGCTTGCCGACATCACCAGGTTGATCTCATCAACGTTGCAGGCAAGCGCGCGTTCGGCACCTTTTACGTTGGGTACCAGCACGGTGATGTCCACACCTTCCCGGCGCTGAATGCCGGTAACAACGTCGGCAGCATCGCGCAGGTTAGGAATCGCCTTGGGGGAGGTAAACGACGTCGCTTCGATGCGCTTGAGGCCCGTGGTGGAGAGCGCGTCAATCCAGCGGATCTTGTCCTGTGTGAGTACAAAACGCGCCTCGATTTGCAGGCCGTCACGCGGGGCGACTTCATTGATTTCGATTTTCAAAGGGCATGGTGATAACTGGCTCATAACAAACTCCTTAAATGATGCCTGCTTGGCGCAGTTTGGTGCGGGTTTCCTGATCTATCCCCAGCTCGTCCAATACGTCGTCGGTATGCTGACCGAGGCTCGGACCGCCATTGCCCAGACGCCCGGGCGTGGCGCTCAGCTTGGGCAGTACGCCGGGCACTTTGAGCGGCTGGCCATTGGGGCGGGTAAAGGTTTGGATCATCTCCCGCGCCAGGTAGTGGGGGTCAACGGCGATATCTTCAGCAGTGTAGGGGTAGCCAGCGGGCACCCGGGCATCGTCCAGGGCCTGTAGAATGGCATCGCGCGGGCGCTCTAGCGTCCAGGCTTCAATGGCTGCATCGATCATGGCGGCTTGCTGGCTGCGCCCATCGTTATGGGCAAGCGCGGGGTCATTGGCTAAATCTTCGCGGCCAATCACGCCCATCAAGCGCTTGAAGATGCTGTCACCATTGCCTGCGATAAGCACATAGTCGCCGTTCAGGCAGCGATAGGCGTTGGATGGCGTAATGCCGGGAAGGGCGCTGCCGCTGGGCTCACGGATTTGGCCGCTGGCATCAAATTCCGGCAGCAGGCTTTCCATCATGGCAAACACCGACTCATAAAGCGCGACGTCGATCTCCTGGCCCAGGCCGCTTCGGTTGCGCTCCTGAAGGGCCAGCAAGGTGCCGATCACCGCGTAGAGCGCGGAAAGCGAGTCGCCGATGCTGACACCTACGCGCACGGATGGCTCATCCGGCTGGCCGGTAAGGTAGCGCAGCCCGCCCATTGCCTCGCCAATCACGCCAAAGCCAGGCTTATCGCGGTAGGGGCCGGTTTGCCCGTAACCTGAAATATGCACCATGATCAGCCGTGGGTTGAGGGTAGATAACGCTTCCCAACCCAGCCCCCAACTTTCCAGCGTGCCGGGGCGAAAATTCTCCACGACCACGTCTGCCTCGGCGGCAAGCTGGCGCACCAGGGCCTGGCCCTCTTCGCTGCGTAAATCCAGCGCTACTGAGCGCTTGTTACGGGTCTGCACGTGCCACCAGAGCGAGGTGCCGTCTTCGATCATTCGCCATTTGCGAAGCGGGTCGCCGGTGCCGGGGGGCTCAATCTTGATTACGTCAGCGCCAAATTCACCCAGCAGCTTGGTGGCGAAGGGGCCGGCAATCAGTTGGCCTAGCTCAAGCACCTTTAGGCCCTGTAAGGGAAGCTTGCGTGCTTCAGGAGCATTCATTAAGGCTCTCCTCTACTTATCGTTATTCGCGGTGAGCGCCAGCATGGGGTAGCTGTTTAGAGGCGACAATTAGGCAATGGGCAACAAAGGGTTCGTGGCTTGCGAAGGTATACGCTAGCATGGGCAGACCGTTAGTTAAGAGATATCACCATGCGCCGCTTCGACTTTGTCACCCTTAAACTGTTTATTTCTGTGGCCGACGAAGGGCGTCTCACCGCCGCCGCCGCGCGTGAGCATCTGGCGCTTGCTGCGGTAAGCAAACGGATTAGCGACCTTGAGGCATTAGTGGGGGCAACACTGCTGTATCGTCGTCCCAGAGGCGTTGAGCTAACCCCCGCAGGTCAGGCATTTCTGCACCATGCGCGGCGCATTATGGATAATATCGAGCGCCTGGAAGCGGAACTGAGCGAATATGGTGAAGGAGTGCGCGGCCATGTGCGTATCCACTCCAACACCTCGGCCATTATTGCGTTTCTCCCCCAGGATCTCAGCACCTTCTCGCGCCATTACCCCGATATCAAAATTGACCTTCAGGAACGGGTAAGTAGTGAAATTGTGGCCGCCGTGCGCGATGGATTGACCGATATCGGCATCTTCGCGGGGCATGTCGCGGCACCTGACCTTCAGAAGCTTTCTTACCGGCATGATCGTCTGGTGTTGGTGACGCCTGGCAGCCATCCGCTCGCCACGCGTGAAAGCATTGCCTTTAATGAAGCGCTCGACTTCGATTTTATCGGCCTCCAGCAGGATGCCTCGCTGCAAGCGCTGCTGCACGAGCAAGCCAATATTGCTGACAAGGCACTGCGGATGCGTATTCAGGTGCGTAGCTTCGATGCCATTTGCCGCATGATTCATCACGGGATGGGCGTGGGCATACTGCCTGAACAAACCATCTATCGTGAACTGGGCGATCTGGAGTTAAAAAGCATTCCGCTTAGTGACCCCTGGGCGCAGCGTGAGCTGGTGATCGGTATGCGCCGCTACGCCACGCTACCGGCCACTGCCCGTCATTTAGTGGATCACTTGGTTAAGGCTGAGGCAACGCCTTGTTAACACGGCGCACACCGTTAGGTTTCGCGTTTGGAGAAAGCTCGTTGATGTGCTGAGTCCTTCCTTACAGGCTAGCCGTTGCGTAAACCTGGCTAACAGCTGGCGGTGCTTCTTAATCTTTAGTCGTATGCTGATTCGTTGAAGCCCGCAAACGCCCGCTATCATGGGTTCTCTAACCATCGTATTTAACGAAGTCTGCCTTCTCGAACGTCGATTTGAGCGTATCGGCGGCTTGTTTCAAGATCGATATGGACAACATCGTAACCTCCTGCCTATAACGACAAATTGAGAGAGAACATCTCATGCAAAAATCACTGCTTGCCACGCTGACTGCGTTAGGCATTTTAGCGGTTGCTCCCTTCGCGCTGGCCAACCCGATTGAAATTCAAGTTAACAACACCATGAGTGAAGGCGGCTCTGAAAGCGCGGCGGTCGAACGCTTTGCGGAGTACCTGGAAGAGCAGGCGCCGGGGCGCTTCAACGTGCGGCCTTTCCTGGCGGGCTCCTTGGGCGGTGAAGATTCCGTACTGGAGCTGCTCAATCTGGGCCAGACTCAGCTTTCACTTACCGGGGGTAACTGGCGCCAGCAATACGCGCCGGAGTACGACGCCATTACCGTGCCCTTCCTGTTCACGACCTGGGATGAGGTGGATAGCTATATCGATAGTCCATCGGGTCAAACCCTAATCGAGCGGGCAGAACAGCAGGGCGGCCTCAAGTTTCTAGGTGTTCAGCATCGTGGCCCGCGTCATATGACGGCTAATAAAGAGATCCATACGCCTGAGGATTTACAGGGCTTCCGTCTACGCCTGCCTTCATTGCCGATCTGGCTAGCGGTTTGGGAAGAACTGGGCGCGCAGGTGGTGAACGTGCCCGCGCCAGAAATCTATCTCGCCATGCAGACCCGTCAGGTCGACGGTCATGAGAATTCGCTCTCTTCGCCCTACACGAGGCGCCTGTGGGAAGTGCAGGACTACCTCATTACCACCAGCCACGTGCAGTTCCCCTGGAGCTGGGTTGCCAGCGCGCGCTGGTGGGACGGCTTGGAGGAAGAGGATCAGACGCTGATTTCTGAGGCGATTGATGTCGCACGCGCCTATGGCACCGAGCAAGAGCGCGAACTGGATGATTTCTACCTGACTGCTCTTCAGGAAGAGGGTATGACGGTGGTTGAGCCCGATATTGAAGCCTTCCGCGAAGCGGCCATGCCCGCCATTGATCGTGTGCTTTCAGAAATGGCCGACGGTGTACGCGACGACGCAATCAGCGCAAGCCAAGTAAGCGACTGATCATCATCAGGTGGCGGCATTGTGATGCCGCCACCGTCTTAGGTAAGGAGTTATCTTGTGGATGGAGCACTGCCACCCGCAAACGGAGCCGATCGTTTGGCTTTTTATGTCCTGCGCTATGTCACCCGCCTATGCGATGCCGTGGGTGTGGCGCTACTGGTCGGCATTTTAGGCTTGATCGTGACCGCCGTGATTGCCCGCGATCTGCTCAACTGGGGCATGCCCTGGAGCGAGGAAGTCGTTTCGCTGATGGCCATTTACGCCATTGGTTTCGGCTCGATCTCCGCCTGGGTACGCAGCGACCACTTGGTTGTGGATCTGTTTAGTCATCGGCTGAGTGCGCTGGGCCATCAGGTGCAGTATCGGCTGACGGCTATTATCTCGGTCGGTTTTTTTGCGCTGGCCAGCTGGGGCGCCTGGATCATGTCCGATATGAGCGCCAACAATAAAACGGTCTCGTTGAGTATCAGCTTCTCCTATCTCTATTACGGCTTGTTATTCAGTTTTGTTGCCATGGCGCTGATTGCCACCTGGCAAACCTTGCGTGGCCCCGTCACGTGGTTGAATAAACCCGAGCACGAGGAAATAACGCCATGATGGAACTTGCGATATTCGTCGGCGGGCTGCTGTTCTTGATGATGATCGGCCTGCCCGTGGTGGTGTCGATCGGGGTCACCTCGTTTATTGCGCTGGCGGTAACCGGGGCCGGCGGCTTGCCGGTTGAGCTGCTTTCACTGCGCATGGTGCAAACGCTTAACAACTTTACCTTGATGGCGATTCCGTTGTTTATCCTGGCGGCCAACATCATGAACCTGGGGTCGACCACGACTCGGATATTTGATTTTGCAACGGCTCTGGTGGGCTGTACCAAAGGCGGGTTGGGTCACGCCAACGTGGTGGCGAGCTCCATCTTTGCCACCATGTCCGGCACTGCGGTGGCTGATGCCGCCGGACTTGGCAGTATCGAAATCAAGGCGATGAAGGAGCGTGGCTACGCGCTCGACTATACGACCGGGATTACCGCGGCTTCGAGTGTCGTTGGCCCAATCCTGCCACCGAGTATTGCGCTGGTGGTTTACGGTTGGCTTGCCAATGTAAGCATCGGTGGGCTCTTCATGGCGGGGCTTGTGCCGGGTATTTTAATGGCGCTGTTGCTCATGGGCATGACCGTTTTACTTGGCGCTACGGGGAAAGTTGTAATGCCTGCTCCCGTGCCGTTTGATTCAGGTGAGGTTGTACGAACCGGCAAGCGGGCCATTTTACCCTTGATGATGCCGGCGATCATCGTTGGCGGTATTTGGGGAGGCTTCTTCACTCCCACCGAAGCAGGCGCAATTGCCTCGCTGTATGCGGTGATATTAGGTGGGGTAATCTATCGCGATCTGAGCTTGAAGAACCTGTACGATGCGTTTCGGCGTACGCTGATGTTCAGCGCGGTCATTCTGCTGATCATTGCGGTATCAAGCTTCTATGGCTGGATTCTGGTGCGTATGGGCATTCCGCAGGCGTTGGCCGGTCAGGTGGCCAGTGTCGATATGCCTACTATTGTACTGCTGATCTGCTTTGCGCTGTTCTTTTTGCTGATTGGCTGTTTTATGTCGGTGATTGAAAGCATCCTGATCTTTACCCCTATCGTGGTGCCTGCGGCGTTGAGTGCAGGCTTGGATCCGGTGCATTTCGGTATCGTGATGGTGATTACCCTGTCGGTTGGGGTGATCACGCCGCCGTTCGGCACGGTGCTGTTCATGATGGTGGGCATTACCCGGCTGCGTTACGGCCAGGTGGTCAAAGCGGTGCTGCCGTTTTTGCTGCCTATTATAGCGACGATTTTATTGTTGATTGCTGTGCCAGGATTGGCCACCTGGCTGCCTGGGGTGATGGGCTACTAAAAGATTGTGAATATCGATAAACGTACACCGCCCCGCAGGGTTAACCTGCGGGGCGGTGTACGTTTACGGTGGATGCTTTTAGGTAGAAGGGGTAGGCAGAATACGCCCCGGATTCATTAGCCCTTTCGGGTCGAACAGGTTTTTAACCCCGCTGATCAACTCCCGCTCGATAGGCGATAACCGTGCCAGGTAGGCCGCCTGCTTGGTGCGCCCGATGCCGTGTTCAGCGCTGATGCTGCCATGAAACTCATCGAGCACGTCAAAAAGCTGCTCTTCCAGGGCGTGCAGATGGGCTTTTTTATCTCCGTCAGGAAGCGCAGTGGGCGGCAGGATATTGAAGTGCAGGTTGCCATCGCCCACGTGCCCATAAGCAATAATCTCGCATTCGGGGGAAGCGCTCATTACTACTTCGCTGGCGCGAGTGACAAAGTCAGGAATGGCTGAGATAGGTATCGAGATATCGGTACGTAAGTGCTCGCCGCGTCGCCTCTGACCTTCCAGCATGCTTTCACGAAACTGCCACAGCTGCGTGGACTGGGTCTCGCTTGATGCCAGCGCCCCGTCAAGCACCAGCTCACGCGCCATACCGGTTTCCAGCAGTTGCTCCAGCATGGCGCCTAGATCCACCCGCCCCGTAGCCGCCACTTCCATCAATACATACCAGGGGTAAGCGCCTTCCAGCGGGTCGCGTAGCTCGGGCGTTGCCTCTATCGCAAGCTCAATGCAGCGGCGGGGAATGAGCTCGAAAGCCGTCAGCAAGTCGCAGCAGTCGCGTCGTGCTAAACCATATAGGTCGATCACCGCCTGTACTGAGGGCAGGCCGAGCAGGGCGGTGCGGTTCTGGGTAGGCCGCGGCGAGAGTTTGAGTACAGCACTCGTGACGATTCCCAGCGTGCCTTCACTACCCAGAAACAGCTGTTGAAGGTCGTAACCGCGGTTGTCCTTATGCAGAGCATTCAGGCTATCCAGCACGCGCCCATCCGGCAGCACGACCTCAAGGCCAAGCACCAGTTCGCGCATCATGCCGTAACGCAGCACGTTGAGCCCGCCTGCGTTGGTGGCGATATTGCCGCCAATCTGGCAGCTGCCCTGGGCGCCGAGCGAAAGCGGAAACTCGCAGTCATGCTCAAAGGCTGCCAGCTTGACGTTTTCAAGGATACAGCCCGCATCCACCGTGATGGTGAAATTGATCGGATCAATGGCGCGCACACTATTCATGCGCTCCAGGCTAATCACCAGTTCCTGACCGTTTGCGGCGGGCAGGGCGCCTGCCACCAGACCGCTATGACCGCCCTGGGGCGTCATCGCGATACCTTGTGCGTAGCAGCGCCTGACAACCTCGGCGACTTCTGTTGTATCTGCCGGGCGTGCTACGGCCAGTGGCATGCCCAGTGTATCGCCCGCCCAGTCGCTGACGTAGCGCACCATGGCATCTGGCGAGCGCAGCAGGCCTCGCTCGCCAAGCAGGCTGGTGAGTTCATTTAGAAAGGTATTAGTGTCTGTCATTGGTCCGCTTCCTGCCAAGCAGCACCCTCTGGATAGCGATGCTGTGCCTGGGACTCGGCATGCATGGCAATGCTGTAGCCCGGTGCCTCAGGTACCTGATAGCGGCCATGGTTGATCACTACCGGGTCAATAAAGTGCTCGTGGAGATGATCCACATACTCAAGCACACGCCCTTCAAGCTCGCCGGATACGGCGATGTAGTCAAACAGCGAGATGTGCTGGGTGTATTCGCACAACCCAACGCCGCCGCCATGTGGGCAAACCGGTACGCCGAACTTGGCGGCCATCAGCACGACTAGAATCACTTCATTGAGGCCACCCAGGCGGGCAGCGTCCAGCTGGCAGTAGTCAATGGCGTCCGCCTGGAAGAACTGCTTGAACATCACTTTGTTGTGGCAGTGTTCGCCGGTGGCGACCCCGATAGGCGCGACGCGGTGGCGGATCTCCGAGTGACCCAGAATATCGTCGGGGCTGGTGGGTTCTTCGATCCACAGTGGGTCAAACTCGGCCAGGCGACGCATCTTGGCGACGGTTTCGTCGACCTCCCACACCTGGTTGGCGTCCATCATCAGCACGTTGTCCCAGCCGATCACTTCTCGCAGTAGCGCTGCACGGCGGGCATCTTCTTCAATATCGCCGCCAATCTTCTGCTTAAAGTGAGTCCAGCCCTCTGCTAACGCTTCCCGGGCCAGGCTGCGCACTTTTTCATCGCTGTAGCCAAGCCAGCCTGCGGAAGTGGTGTAGCCGGGGTAGCCATCGCGGCGCATTTCGGCTTCACGCGCCGCTTTACCGGGAGCCTGGCGGCGCAGCAGGCAAATTGCTTCTTCAGGCGTTAGCGCATCGGTGACAAAGCGGAAATCAAGGCAGCGCACCAGCTGCTCCGGAGTCATATCCACCAGCAGCTTCCATACTGGCTTGCCTTCACGCTTTGCCCACATATCCCACACGGCGTTGACGATAGCGGCGGTGGCCAAGTGAATCGCACCTTTATCGGGGCCAATCCAGCGCAGCTGACTGTCGCCGGTAAGCTCACGCCAGAACGTGCCAATATTGTCGATAATCGAGGAAAGCGTGCGCCCCTCGATCAGCGGCGCCAGGGAGTGCACGGCAGTGACCACAATCTCGTTACCCCGGCCAATGGTAAAGGTTAAACCATGACCTTCCGGGCTTTCGTCATCGGTATGCAGAATGACATAGGTGGCTGAGTAATCGGGTGCAGCATTCATGGCATCCGAGCCATCGAGCGAGCGCGAGGTGGGGAAACGGATATCCTGGATCTCAATGTGTGTAATTGTTGTCATTGCATTCTCCTAGGGTGTGATTCAGGCAGTGAAGATCAGCGGCGGGCCAAGTGACGCATCAGTTCGCGAATGCCGTAGGTCCAGGGCGGCAGCTGATCGCTTCTGCCCACCGGGTTAACCAGGGAACCCAAGGCTGGAGTGGAAATGGTCACGCGATCACCGAGATGATGGGTAAAGCCCTGGCCTTTGCCATCACGGTCTTTGATGGGTGAGAACATCGTGCCCAAAAACAGCATGAAACCATCAGGGTATTGGTGATGGTCACCGATGGTTTGACTTACCAGATCCAGCGGGTCGCGGCTGATCTCGCGCATATCGCTTTCACCTTGAAGCAAAAAGTCGTCGTCTTCGCCTTCGATACGCAACGAGACCTGGCAGTTGCGCACGCTATCGATAGTAAAGTGATCATCAAACAGGCGAATAAACGGGCCGATCGAGCAGGAAGCATTGTTATCTTTCGCCTTGCCAAGCAGTAGGGCGCTGCGCCCTTCAACGTCGCGCAAGTTGACATCATTGCCCAGGGTGGCGCCGCGTACCTGACCGCGGCTGTCCACGGCCAGCACGATTTCGGGCTCGGGGTTATTCCACTGTGAAGACGCATGCAATCCT
Organism: Halomonas sp. AOP43-A1-21; assembly: GCF_052376775.1. Lineage (NCBI taxonomy): Bacteria > Pseudomonadati > Pseudomonadota > Gammaproteobacteria > Oceanospirillales > Halomonadaceae > Halomonas > Halomonas sp. AOP43-A1-21. The sequence continues at coordinate 11,650 of NZ_JBQSWC010000011.1, forward strand.
ACTGATGCTCCAAAGCCTACCGAAGAAAGCGGCTGGGCTTTGGTAAACACTTCCGCATCGGGGCCAATACCCACTTCCATATACTGCGACCAGCCACCGCGCGCCTGAAGCGCTGTTTTTAGCGCCATGGCTTCTTCAGACCCGGGGGCAATCTTGGAAAGATCGGTGCCAATCAGCGCCTGCAGGTCATCGCGCAGGGCAACGGCTTTCGCCGGGTCGCCGCCTGCCTGCTCTTCAATTACCCGCTCAAGTAAGCTGACGGCGAAGGTGACGCCACAGGCTTTAACAGCCTGAACATCGCATGGGGCGAGCAGGTAGGGCGCTTGTGGTTGAGCCTGTTGGGAATTCGCCAGCAGCGTCTCGATGCTGCCCATCGATGCACCCTCTGCGCGTCGCACTACCTCCAGCACATCGTCACGCTCCAGCAGGTCAGCCATGGTGGGGCCAAACTCTGTAATATCGATGACGTTGCCTTCGTGCACCGTAACCAATGCGGGGCCCGGGTGTGTGCCATCCAGCCATACGCGGCCCACAAGCAGGGCGTTATCCAGGTCGGTGGGAAGGGTATCGGTCAGAGATAGTGGTTGCATGAGCGCCTCCTGATGTTCAGGCGACCGGCCGTTGATACCGTGTCGCCTATGTTGTTACAGATGGTTGTTATAGACGGTTGTTATAGATGTTGTTCTGTATGACAGGTATACCAGAGCATAACTTACTCTAGCGCACCGCTACATTTCGGGTCGATAGGCAAATCTGTTTAGATGAAGGTAGTTGCGCAATTGAAGGCCACCAGCTAGGTTTTAAACTGCTGGTATGATACGTATACAGCAAGATGGTCGGTTACATCCGCTATTGCTATTCGCAAGTGCTACTCGCAAATAACCAACAATAAATCCAATGGTTGTGAGGAAAATAAGATGCGCTACAAAAGCCAATACCACCTAGCCATGTCTCGCCTGTTAACCGCTACGCTAATTACTGCAGGTATCAGTGTGGCCGGTGCTGTACAGGCCGCCGAGAACCTGCGCTTTGCCCACGTTTATGAAACGTCAGAACCCTTCCATAAATGGGCGCTGTGGGCGGCAGATGAAATTGAAGAGCGTACCGAGGGTCGTTACACCATGCAGGTATACGCAGCCTCTTCTTTGGGTAAAGAAGAAGACATTAACGAAGGGCTTGGGCTAGGCACGGTGGATGTCATTTATACCGGCACGCAGTTTGCTGGCCGCGGTTATGGGCCAATCGGCATTGCGGGGGCTGCGTATATGTTCCGTGATTTTGATCACTGGCAGGCCTTTGCTGACAGTGACCTGTTCCAGGAAATTGCCCAGGGCTACCAGGATGCCACCGGTAACGTGCCACTGGCGCTCAATTATTATGGCGAACGCCATGTAACGTCGAATACACCGGTCAATACACCCGAGGATATGGCAGGTCTCAAGATACGTGTGCCCAACGCCCCGATGTACATGATGATGCCTAACGCTGTAGGCGCTAACCCCACCCCGATTGCTTTCGATGAAGTCTACCTGGCCCTGCAGCAAGGCGTGGTCGACGCACAGGAAAATCCGCTGCCAACCATCCGCGCCAAGGCGTTTCATGAGGTACAGGATTACATCAACCTGACCGGCCATATTACCGACTCGCTGATCACGATCGTAGGCGGGCCGCGCTGGAACCAGCTGAGTGAAGAGGATCAGGAAATATTCCGCGAGGTATTCCAGGAAGCCGCTGAGAACAACACCCAAGATATCCTGCAGGCTGAGGAAGAGTTGGTCGCCTGGTTTGAGGAGCAGGGTAATACCATCAACGAAGTGGATCGCGACATCTTCCGGGAGGCCGTTGTACCCGCTCATAACGGCAATGCCGCCACCTGGGATCAGGAAATCTACGATCGCCTACAGGCTATCGGCCAATAATCCAACCTCAGCGAGCACTTCGCTAACTTTTTAGCGAAGTGTCTGGAGTATTGTGCCATGAGTGACGCACGCGAAGATGCACCGCCCAGCATTGATCCGATGGTGGATTTTGAATCCGCCTTCGACGATTCCCCCTTTAAACTGAGTGATTATCGAATTGAAGACTTCGTGACCCTGACGCTGTTCTGGGCACTTATTCTAGTGGTATTCACTCAGTTTTTTAGCCGCTATGTGCTGGGCAGCTCTATCGGCTGGACCGAGGAAATTGCCCGTTATCTGCTGATCGGGGTTGGCTTTTTGGGCAGCGTAATGGCCGCCCGCAACGGCAGCCACATCATGGTGGAGTTCTTCTACCATTACATGCCGGAGTGGCAGGCACGCTTACTGGAGCGCTTGGTGGGTCTGGTAAGCCTTGGCTTTTATATAGTGATGGCGTGGATCGCCTATCAGCTGGCATCACGCACCAATAGCCTGATGGTGTCGGTCGACCTGCCCAAGAGCATCATCTATTTCACGGTTTGTGCGGCGTTTGTATTGATGGCGCTACGTACCATCCAGCGGCTTTATCTGAAGTACCGGGATCGTACCGATGTCGTTTGAAAAGTGGTTTCCCGTCACGCCATTTTTATCGAGAGGCCTGCTATGTCCCGAATTTCCATGATGCGCTGGCAAAAACCGTTAGTGTCGCCACTGCTTTCGGCACTGGCCGTGCTGGGTTGCGTAATATTACCGCTGATGGGTTATCACCTCGGCTTCTTGTTTTTTGCGTTATTCACAATGTTGGTGCTCGGGGTTCCCATTGCGGTTAGCTTGGCGGGCGCCTGCCTGATGTTTGTACTAATCACAGGCCAAGTGCCCAACATCGTCATAGCGCACCGCATGATCAACGGCATCGACAGCTTTCCACTCTTAGCCATTCCGTTTTTTATCTTTGCTGGCAGCCTGATGAATAACGGCGGCATCACGGAGCGGATCTTCAATTTTGCCAAGGCCCTGATGGGCTGGATGCGCGGTGGGCTGGGGCATGTGAACGTGGGCGCCAGTATCGTGTTTTCTGGAATGTCAGGGGCGGCCGTGGCGGATGCCGGTGGCCTTGGCATGATTGAAGTCAAAGCGATGAAAGATGCGGGCTACGATGAGGAATTTGCGGTGGGTATTACCGCGGCCTCATCCACCATCGGGCCGATTATCCCGCCTAGTTTACCCATGGTCATTTACGGCGTTATGGCATCAGCCTCTGTGGGCCAACTGTTTGCAGCCGGATTAATTCCTGGGCTGTTAATGGGGGTGATGTTAATGCTGATGATCTTTATCATCTCGCGCCGCCGGGGCTATCAGCGTGACGCGGTATTTTCGATGCGCGTACTTGGGCATACCTTTAAGCGGGCTTTCCTATCACTGATGACGCCCGTTATTATCGTGGGCGGTATTATTACCGGCGCATTTACCCCTACCGAGGCGGCGGTCGCTGCGGTGTTCTATGCGCTGATACTGGGTGTCGTGGTTTACCGCACCCTGACCTGGCGTAAGCTATTAAAAGTAAGTATGGAAACCATCGAGACAACCGCGGTCATTTTGTTGATTGTCTCTTCCGCATCAATATTTGCCTGGATACTCACCAGTAACCAAGTCACCCAGAACGTGATTGCTCTAATGGGGCCGTTTGCCGATAGCAAACTCGCCGTACTGATGATGGCCAACATTGTACTCATCATTGTCGGCTGCTTTATGGAAACCATCGCCGCGATCACCATCTTGGTGCCGGTCCTGTTGCCCATGGCGGTGGCCGTGGGTGTCGATCCCGTTCACTTTGGGGTAATCATGGTGCTCAACCTGATGATTGGTCTGTTGACGCCACCGGTGGGCATGGTGCTCTACGTACTTTCCCGAGTATCCAATGTCAGCTTTGAGCGCTGCATGCGAGGAACCATTCCGTTTCTGATTCCCCTGGTGATCTGCTTGTTATTAGTGACCTTTATTCCGGCTATTTCCATGTGGCTTCCCACGCTGATATACCGTTGAGCACGACCGGCTGATTAGCCGTTAACAACAATATTAAGCTTTGGAGTATTGTTTGATGACCGATACGTCATTGGATTTTCGCGTTACCCGTGAGGATTTAACGCGCTTTATGCAAGCGGCCCTTGCCGCAGCCGGTGCCAATCAAGCATCTGCCGATGCCGTGAGCCGCGCGTTGGTAACCGCTTCACGGATGGGCACCGATAGCCATGGGCTGCGTCTATTGCCGCATTATTTACAGGCACTTGAAGGTGGACGTATCAACGGCGCGCCTGACATGGTGTTTCACCAGCGCTTGGCGGCAACGGGCTTTTTAGATGCCGATGATGGGCTAGGCCACCTGGCAGGTTACACCGCCATCGAGCATGCTATGGCGATGGCCGGGGAAGTGGGAATGGGGGCTGTGGCGGTTGGAAACTCATCGCACTTTGGCGCAGCGGGGTGCTATGCGTTGGCGGCGGCCGAAAAGGGCTTCCTGGGCATGGCGTTCTGTAACTCGGATCCGTTCGTGCTGCTCCATGACGGAGCCAAACCCTTTCACGGTACTAACCCCATCGCCTTTGCGGCACCGGTGGCAGGAAGCGCACCGTACCTGTTGGATATGGCGACCAGCTCGATTCCCTGGAATCGCGTGCGGCAGTTCGGGGCGATTGGTCGCGAGCTGCCGGACCAGGTTGCTGCTAATGCTGAAGGTAAAGTGAGCCGCGTACCTGGCGAGGTTGCCGCATTGCTACCGTTAGGAGGCAGTAGCTTTGGGTTTAAAGGCGCAGGGCTGGGTGGCATGGTCGAGATACTTAGTTCGATGCTCTCGGGAATGCAGCACGGCTTCAAACTTTTACCCATGGTCGGGCCGGATATGTCGACGCCACGGGGCGTAGGGCATTTCTTTTTAGCGATGAAACCCGATGCGTTTGTGGAAGAAGGCACTTTTGCACGCGGGCTGGCTGAATATTTAGCGGATCTCCGGGCCCAGCCTGCTACACCAGACGCGCGGGTAATGGCGCCAGGTGATCGTGAATGGCGCTGTCAGGCGCAGCGCGATGCAGACGGCATTCCACTGGATTCTGCCAATCAGTCGGCCTATGCAGAGATCGCCAAGCAGTACCAGCTAGCGCCGCTATCTCGACTCGATTGAAGGTACAGTTGAAGGATCGCAACGGGAAATGCAGTAAAGTGGCGGTGAATTCCAGGTTAACCAGGAGTAACTGCCTATGAGCAGATACCGGATCGAGCGTAAAACGCTGTCTGAGCAGGTCGCCGAACAGCTCGAGGCGGAGATTCTTGAGGGGCGGCTAAGCGAAAATGATCAATTGCCTTCAGAACGGGAATTGATGGAGCAGTTTGGTGTGGGCAGGCCCGCCGTGCGTGAAGCGCTGTTCCATTTGCAGCAGCTTGGGCTAATCGCGATCAACAGCGGTACGCGTGCCAGGGTGATCCGACCTACCGCCGAAGCCGTCATGGCGAGGCTTTCTGGCGTTACCCGACAATTGCTTTCCAAGCCTGATGGGCAGCAGTATTTTCAGGAAGCGCGGGCGATGTTCGAGATATCGCTGGCGCGACATGCTGCGCGCCACGCAAGCGATGAGGATTTAGCGCGATTGCGCGATGCGCTGTCAGCCAACTGTGATGCTATTGGTGATGAGGCTCGTTTCAAGCGCTCCGATAACGACTTTCATGGCGTATTGGCGAGTATTGGCCGTAACCCGATCTTTGATGCTATTCACGTGGCGCTTTCTGAATGGCTAGATGATCGACGCGCGTTGGTATTACAGCAAAAGGATGAGGATAAGGCGGCCACTGCTGCTCATACTGAAATCATCGAAGCTATCGAGTCCCGCGACCCCGATGCGGCCGAGGCGGCCATGCGGCGCCACCTCGACCGTCACTACGGCACCTATAGGCAGCTTAAAAAACGCCTATCGGATGCTTCTTAGCGTTGTCGGGGCTAGCCCTCTCGCTTGCCATCGACCAGTCGCGAAACGTTAAACGGGTTATCGTCGCGCAATGCTTCAGGCAGTAAGCCAGCAGGCAGGTCCTGATAGCACACTGGGCGCAGGAAGCGATAAATCGCAGCGCTGCCGACGGACGTAGTGCGGCTATCAGACGTTGCCGGGAAAGGCCCGCCATGCACCATGGCGTGACCCACTTCAACCCCGGTAGGCCAGCCATTGGCCAGGAGGCGGCCGGCGCGCTGTTCAAGTGTCGGCAGCAACGCCTTGGCGGCCTCCAGGTCGCTATCGTCCATTTGCAGGGTAATGGTCAACTGGCCTTCGATCTGCTCTGCGACACGCTGCATCTCCTGCGCGTCGGCGCACTCAATGACCAGCGAGGCCGCGCCAAAAATTTCGCCTTGTAGGGCGTCGTCGGTCAGAAAATCCTGGGCGCTAGCCACAAACAGGCCTGGTTGACAGCTATGCGGGCCGTCGCCCGCTTGGCCGCGCGCAATCTCCTTGACGCTTGGCTGGCCCGACAGCGCCGATACGCCACTTTGGTACGCTTCATGAATGCCGGGCGTCAGCATCGTTTGGGCGCCGCTGGCTTTAACCGCTTCTCCGGCCGCAGTAACAAACGCATCCAGATCGGCACCTTTAAGACCAATCACCAAGCCTGGGTTGGTGCAGAACTGGCCTGCGCCCATATTCAGCGAGGCCACAAAGCCTTCGGCAATTTTCGCACCACGGGCTTTCAGTGCCTCGGGGAACAGGAATACCGGATTAATGCTGCTCATCTCTGCATAAACGGGAATCGGCTCGGGGCGGGCTTGAGCCGTCGCCATCAAGGCCATGCCGCCGCTACGCGAGCCGGTAAAGCCGACCGCTTTAATACGCGGGTCCGAGACAAGCGCCTGGCCAATATCACGGCCTGAACCGAACAGCAGCGAAAAGACCCCTTCTGGCATTTTGCACTTGGCCGCGGCGCGTTGAATCGCGCGTCCTACCAGCTCAGAAGTGCCGGGGTGGGCAGAATGCCCCTTGACCACTACCGGACAGCCCGCCGCGAGTGCCGAGGCGGTATCGCCCCCGGCAACGCTGAAGGCCAGCGGGAAGTTGCTGGCGCCAAATACGGCCACGGGGCCGAGAGGAATATGGCGCTGGCGTAAATCGGCACGCGGCATGGGCTGGCGCTCAGGCTGCGCCGGATCAAAGCGTAAATCCAGCCATTCGCCTGCGCGTACCACCGAGGCGAACAGTCGTAGCTGGCCGCAGGTCCGGCCACGCTCGCCTTCAAGGCGTGCTTCAGGCAGGCCGGTTTCCGCCACACCACGTTGGGTAAGGTCAGCACCAATTGCCTCAATCTCATCGGCAATGGTTTCCAGGAAGTGAGCGCGCGCTTCAAGGGACGTTTCGCGGTACTGGTTGAATGCCGTCTCGGCAAGCTGGCAGGCTTTCTCAACCTCAGCGCGGCTGCCACCGGGATAGCGCGGCGGCAGCGTTTCGCCGGTGGCGGGGTTGACGGCAACAATATCGGCTTGAGAACCGGTGACGGCCTGTTGACCGATAAGCAGTGTGCCTTGCAGTGTCATGTAGCCTCCTGTTAAAGCGCGTTGATGGTGGTTTTCTCGTGCTCGTGATTGGTTGGCATACGTAGCGTGTTACGTAGCGGGCGGCCAAAGTCGTTAAGCGTAATCTCGAAACGGTCGCCATTGCGGGTTTGGATCTGGTCGGCAAAGCTAAGCGTAGCGGTGCCGAAGAAGTGAATGTGGATATCGCCTGGGCGGCGGAAGCCGGGGTATTTGAAATGGTGGTACTCAAGGTTGGCGAGGCTGTGGGCCATATTGGCTTCACCGGTTAAAAACGGCTTTTCCCACAGCGTTTGGCCATCGCGCACGATGCGGCTGGTGCCTTCAAGGTGTGCGGGAAGCTCGCCGACCAAAAGTTCAGGCCCGATGCTGCAGGCGCGCAGCTTGGAGTGCGCCAGCCACAGGTAGTTAAAACGCTCGGTAACGTGGTCGGAAAACTCATTGCCTACAGCGTAGCCGATCCGCCACGGCGTGCCATCATCAGCGACAATATACAGCCCGGCAAGCTCGGGCTCTTCACCGGCATCCTGGGCAAACGCGGGAGATGGCATATCTGCTTCCGGCGCGACGATGCAGTCGCCATCGCCTTTATAGAACCACTCCGGCTGAGACCCTTCAGTGTTATCTAAAGGCTTTCCGCCCTCGACGCCGAGTTTGAACATACGCATCGAATCGGTCAGCTCCTCCTCGGCCACCTGGGTTTTGGCATGCATGGCGGACCGGGTGTCGGCGCTGCCCAAATGGGTGAGGCCGGTGCCGGTTACCAGGCAGTGGGCAGGGTCGGAGTGGGTAAGCGGCGGCAACAGGCGCTGCTCGTCGATCAACGCCTGGTAATCAACCTGGGCGTCGCTAAGCCGCGATTTAATGGTTTGCTCAAGCGACTCCCCAGCAGCGATAGCGGCCTTGGCCAATGCATAAGTGCCGCCTTCGATCGTGATGGGACGTACGGTCTGAGCATCCTCCACCAGAGCGACGTGGACTTGGTTCTGGTCGAGGTACTGGATCAAGCGCATATGATTTCCTTATATAATGTCGGTGATTAGTTGCCGCGCACAGCGGTGAGATCAGGTAGCCACGTCACAATGCCGGGGAAGGCTATCAAGATAACCAGTACCACCAGTAGGGCAGCGTAGTAGGGCAGCATGGCCTTGACCAGTTGTTCCATGGAGACCTTGCCGACGCCACAGCCAACGTACAGGCAGGTGCCCACCGGCGGTGTTAAAAGGCCGATACCCAGGATGAACGCCATGAGTACGCCAAAGTAGACCGGGTCAACGCCCACCGAGGTAACGATAGGCGTTAGCATCGGCGCCATGATTACCATGGCGGGGGTTAAATCCATCACAAACCCTACGAGTAGCAGTAAACCCGCCACGATCAATAGCAGTAAGAAGGGGTCCTGGGTGATTGCCTGGACCTGGGTAACCAGCGTTTGCGGCACCATGTTAATGGTCAAAAACCAGGCGATGACGGTGGCAAACGCCAGCAGAAGCAAGACCATCCCGGTTAATCGCGCGGTACGAATCAACATGCCCCACAGCTCGCGGATGTGGAATTCGCGGTAGACCACCAGCGAGATAAACAGTGAGTAGAGCAGCGCGGCAACGGCGGCCTCAGTGGCGGTAAATACGCCGCCGATAATCCCACCGATAACGATTACCGGCAGCACCAGGGCAAGCCAGGCCGCCTTGAACGCCTGCCACAGCACATCAAAACGGAACTTGCGGGTCTGCCCGGCATGGCCGATGGTGGCCATAATGAAGGTCGTGGCCATCAGCCCGAAGCCAATCAATACTCCCGGTACGATACCGGCGATAAACAAACGGCTAATCGAGGTTTCGGTCACGATGCCGAATAAAATAAGCGGTATAGAGGGCGGGATAATAATGCCGATGACCGAGGAGACCGTATTGATCGCTGTGGCTTGCGGAGCGGTATAGCCTTGCTTGGTCATGGACGGGATCATCATCGCGCCGGTCGCAGCAGTATCGGCTACGGCAGAACCGCTAATCCCGCCAAAGAACATGGAACCGGTAATCGCGACCTGGCCAAGGCCACCGCGTACGAAGCCCACCAGCGCCCCGGCAAGCTCCATTAAGCGGCGGGCAATGCCGCCGTTGCTCATTACTTCGCCTACTAGGATAAAGAACGGTATGGCCAACAGGGGGAAGCTGTTTACTCCACGGATTGACTGCTCAATCATGATGGACAGAGGAATATCCGAAAGTAGCGCCATCACCACGGCCGCAACGCCCAAACCAAAGGCGATGGGTAGGCCCAAGGCCAGCGAGGCGAACAGAATGCCTAGAAAAATCCATAGCATGGTCTAGCGGTCTCCATCAGCAGTGGGCATGACGTTCGGTGAGCGTATCTGCAAAATACTTTGCCAGGCGCGCCAGATAGCCACGGCGGCAATAAAAGCGGCGCAAAGTACCAGCGAAACATTGACGATATTCCATGGCACGCCAAGAATCGCGGTGCGCCCGGAAGCACGCGACATCACCAGGAATCCGCCCCAGACAATGACCCCCATCAACGCGGTGATCACCAGATGCTGAAAAAGATACAGCGCATGGGCGGCGCGCGGTTTTAACCTGCGCACTAAGATATCCACCGCAATATGCTCATAGCGGGCGAATGCCGCTGCGGCACCCAGGAAAATCAGCCAGATAAACAGCATGCGTGCCAGTTCATCGGCCCAGGGCAGCGAGTGATTCAATACGGCGCGGCCCAACACGTTGGCAGACACCGAGACAATGAGCGCTACCAGCAGAGCCGCAATCGCGTGCTCCATTGCCAGTGTCAACCAACGAAACAGTGCAGGACCGCGGCGCTGTTCAGTATCGATCTCCAGCGGTTCGCGCTGGGGGTCGTCAAAAAAGGCCGCGGTATCCGGAATAGGAGTATCAGGTTTGTCCATGAGCTCTCCGAAAAGACAGGTAACGACCATGCAAGAGACGCTTGCCTCTTGCATGGTCTAATCGTGGAAAATGCGCACGAGAGCAATCCGAAGTATCAGCGGATACCTATTGGGCTGCTGTCGAACCGGCGAGCCGCTGGAACTCTGCCACTAGGTCTTCACCAATGCGTGGTGCCCACTCGTCATAAACCGGCTGTACGGCTTCCTGGAAAGCGCCTATCTGTTCGTCATTAAGGCGAGTGATTTGCATGCCTCGCTCTTCAAGCTGGTCGCGTGCCCAATCGTCGTATTCGGCCGAAAGCTGGATTTCATAATCGGCGGCCTGCAGGGCGGCCTCCTGAACCAGCTCTTGATACTCAGGGTCGAGGCGATCCCAGGTACGCTGGGAGATCATCTTGATAAAGGGGGTATAAACGTGGCGTGTTTCCGAGCCGTAATCCTGCACTTCATAGAAGTTGGACGTCAGGATGGTGCTCCAGGGATTTTCCTGACCATCGACAACGCCTTGCTCCATGGCTGAAAACAGCTCACCGAATGCCATAGGCGTCGGGTTGGCACCTAGCGCCTGCCAGATAGCCAGGTGAACGGGGTTTTCCATGGTGCGTACGGAAAGACCGCGAACGTCCATACCGGCTACATCTTCCGGCGATGAAACTTCGCGCGCGCTATTGGAAAGCTGACGGAAGCCGTTTTCAGCAAAGGCCAGTGCCTTGATGCCGGTGCCGTCAAATGCGTCGAGCATCTCTTGAGCGGCGTCGCTACGCATAGCCTCAATGGCGGCTTCACGAGTAGGGAGCAGGAACGGCAGGTCGAAAACTGACAGCTCTTCAACGTAGCCGGTCGCGGGGGAAGACGATGGGTAGGTCATGTCCAGCGTGCCGGTCTGGAGCATTTCCATCATCTGCACGTCGTCACCCAACTGACTGTTGGGAAAGATATTGACGCTGATTCTTCCTTCGCTGCGCTGGTCAAGAATATCCGCAAAATATTGGCTGGAAATGTATTGAGGCGAGGTTTCTGCTAGGCCAAGCCCCATACGTAAGGTCACGCTGCCGTGGTCGCCTACAACGCCGCCTTCGATCTCGGGCGGGTCAGAAAGATCCGGCGTTTGCGCGTAAGCCATGCCTGAGCTGAGCAGGGTAGCACCGGTCATTAACAGGGTGCGCTTCCAAAGATAATGCATCGTTATCACTCTCCTGGCGTACTGCAGTCCGCTTCGCGAAGGACGTCTTGCAAGCGAGCTGCAACGTGGTTGTTGTTATGCTTGTGCGGCACCCCCTTGTGAGATAAGCGCCGCAGCCCTGTACTGAATGTCTAACGTTTTGAGTATATGTTCAACATATACTTTTGTATGTATCGACGATTCGACGGAGAACGCGTACCGTCATGGCAACCCTCTCCTTGTGTTTAAAGGAGATTATTTCATTGAGAATGTTAGTAGGGCCGATTATGAGGTTTAGGCATGCTTACTGACGTTTTACCTTTACTTTAGGCGTGGAGCGTAGCCATGGCCAACCCTCATCGAATAACCCCAGAGCAGTTACGTTCACGTTACTGGTTCGATAATCCTGAACACCCCGGCACCACAGCGCTGTGTGTTGAGCGCTATCTTAATTACGGCATTACCTTGGATGAGTTGACGAGCGGTAAACCGATTATTGGTATCTGCCAGTCGGGGTCTGATTTAACCCCGTGCAACCGTCACCATATTGACTTGGTTAAGCGGGTCAAAGACGGCATTCGCGCGGCGGGTGGCGTGCCGTTTGAATTTCCCATGCATCCTATTCATGAAAATGTGCGTCGGCCTACCGCGGCATTGGATCGCAACCTAGCCTACTTGGGGCTGGTGGAAGTGCTTCATGGCTATCCGTTGGACGGCGTGGTGCTAACCACCGGCTGTGACAAAACCACTCCCGCCGCACTGATGGCCGCGGCAACGGTCAATATCCCCGCGATTGTGCTGTCCGGTGGGCCGATGCTAAACGGCTGGCGGGGCGCCGAGCGGGTGGGTTCGGGCACGATTATCTGGGAGCTGCGCAAGCGCCTGGCAGCAGGGGATATTGACTACGCAGAGTTTCTTTCCCGCGCCAGCGACTCAGCGCCTTCGATTGGCCACTGCAATACCATGGGCACGGCGTCCACCATGAACTCCATGGCTGAGGTATTGGGCATGAGCCTGCCGGGCTCGGCGGTCATCCCCGCGCCCTATAAAGAGCGCGCGATGGTGTCCTATGACACTGGCGTGCGCATTGTCGATATGGTCTGGGAGGACTTGCGCCCGCTGGATATTTTGACTCGCGAAGCATTTGAGAACGCCATCGTGGCCTGCTCGGCGCTGGGCGGCTCGTCCAACGCGCCGGTTCACATTAACGCTATCGCCCGCCATGCAGGTATTGAGCTGAATAACGATGACTGGCAGCGCCTGGGCCACGAGATTCCGCTGCTGGCCAACGTGATGCCCGCCGGTGCGTTTCTGTGTGAAGAGTTTCACCGTGCGGGCGGCGTGCCCGCGATCCTCCATGAACTACAGGGGGCCGGCAAGCTGCACGGCGCTGCGTTGACGGTGAATGGTCGCTCTTTGGGCGATAATCTGCAGGGCCGGGAAACCCAGGACCCTGACGTGATTTGCCGCTACGCCGAGCCGCTGGTGGCTCATGCAGGATTTCTCAATCTCAAGGGTAATCTGTTCGAATCCGCGTTGATGAAAACCAGCGTTATCTCAAGGGATTTCCGCGAGCGCTTTCTGAATGATCCAAGCGACCCTGAAGCCTTTGAAGGCAAGGTAGTGGTATTTGATGGTTCAGAAGATTATCACGCGCGTATTGATGATCCGGCGCTGAATATCGACGCCCGCACCATTCTAGTGATGCGGGGCGCTGGCCCGGTAGGGCATCCCGGCGGCGCCGAAGTGGTCAATATGCAGCCACCAGAGGCATTGATCAAACAGGGGATTGAGTCGCTGCCTTGCCTGGGCGATGGTCGTCAGTCGGGCACTTCCGGCTCGCCGTCGATTCTCAACGCGTCTCCGGAAGCGGCCACCGGGGGCGGGCTGGCGCTGCTTGAGAGCGGCGATCGGCTGCGGGTTGATCTTAAGCGTGGCGAGGTGCAACTGCTGATTGGCGCCAGTGAGCTGGAAGCCCGCCGCAAGCGTTTGGCCGAGCAGGGCGGCTACCGTTATCCAGGCCATCAGACCCCTTGGCAAGAGATTCAGCGCAGCATGGTCGAGCCGCTGGATCGCGGCATGACGTTAGAATCTGCGACCAAGTACCGCGATGTGGCCCGCCAGCATCCGCCTAGGGATAATCACTAGCATGAGTCGCTTTAGCGCCTTGTCGCATCGCCAGCAGGGGCTACTGTTGACCGGTGGCGGCGCGATGATCATGGCGCCGGATGCTTTGTTGATCAAAGTAGCCGACCTGCCGGATGCCGAGATTCTCATGTGGCGCGGCTTTCTCTCCGCACTGGGGTTTTTGCTCATCGCCCTGGCGCGCTATGGCCGCGGCACGTTGGCGGCTTATCGCCGTTGTGGTTGGACCGGCATCGCCGTGGCGCTACTGTTCAGCCTGACCACCTGCGGTTTTGTGCTTGGCAATCAGTACACCAAGGCAGGCAACGTGTTGATGATACTGGCCAGCGCGCCGCTGATCGCAGCAATTCTCTCCTGGGTCATTCTCAAGGAGCGCTTGCCTCGACGCACGTGGCTCGCGATCTGTTTATGCATGGCGGGTGTCGCCATGATTGCGTTAGATGACTCGGGCGCAGGCTCATGGGTAGGCAACGCTTTCGCCTTGGTAACGGCGACGACGCTGGCGATTAACTTTACCCTCTGCCGTACGCGGCCGGGGGTGGATATGAGCCCGATGCTGGTATTCAACGGACTTATTGTGGGAAGCGTAGCAGGGATTTTCTGGCTGGCGGGGAGCGAGCCGTCCTTGCCCGCTACAAATCAACTTGCGGTGGTGGTGTTGCTTTGCCTGATCATTGTGCCTTGCGGCGTCACGCTGTTGCAGCGCGGGCCGTTGTATCTGCCTTCCGCTGAAGTCGGCTTGCTGCTGTTGCTGGAAGTCGTAGTGGGCACGCTGCTGGCCTGGTGGATTCTGGCTGAACAGCCCGCACCGGTCGCCATGGTGGGCGGCGCTTTGGTGCTTGGCACGCTAAGCGCTAAAGGCCTTTATGAACGGCGGCTGGAGCTTAGGCAGCGCGCCGGGCTTGAAGCTATTGCCGTCGATGAAGCTATGCCATCGCTGAAACGACGCCACCCGTCACCGTAGACCGGTCAAGTACGTTATGATTGGCTGGAATTGAAATAGGGTCTTATCGCAGTGACATCATCTCTCAGTAAGCCGTCGGCTCGCCCCAGTATCGCTGAACACCTCGCCGAGGAGATCTTCGGCGGGCGCTATCGCCCCGGCGACTTTGTGCCGCGTGAATTGGATCTATGCGAACGCTTTGCCATCAACCGCTCGGCGGTGCGTAGCGACCTGCGCCAACTGGTGGAGGCGGGCATTATTGAGCGTATCTCAGGCCACGGCTCCAAGGTGCGTGAGTACTCAGAGTGGCATATTCTCGATGTCCAGGTGACCGACTGGCTGACCCGTTATGCGGCCCCCAACCCCGATATTCAGCGCGAAATCCTCGCATTTCGCCTGGATGTTGAACCCTATGTGGCGATGACCGCCGCCAAGCGTGCCAAAGCGCGTGACTTAGTGGCCATTGAAGAGGCTTTTGAAGGGCTGGGCCAGAACCTGCGCAACGCGACCTGCCAAGAAGAGCGGCGCTTACACAGCGAGTGTGATATTGCCTTTCACGAGGCAATCTTCAAGGCGACCCACAATATCGTCTGGGCGCAGCTGTCGCATATCCTGCGGCCCTCTATCTACCTGCTGGTCTCGATGTCGAACGAAAGCGCCTCTGACCCGGAAGAGAGCCTGGAGCGTCATCGCCAGCTGATGGAAAGCATCCGGCTGCGTCGCCCTCGCGAGGCGTTTCTGGCGGCTCAGGCAGTATTGGCGGGCACGGCAGAAGCGCTAGGGCTTGAGCATAGCGTCAGCTCATTAGGGCGTAGCGTTGAGTTACCCCATACGGGTACCTGAACGCTATAGCCTGTACCGCTTTCAATATTAAAATAAAGGCCAGCATATGTCTGACTTCAACCTTGGTTTCGTCGGCGTGGGCAAAATCGTTCGTGACCAGCACCTTCCGGCGATAGCCACCATTTCGCATTGCCAACTTGTCGCCACGGCAGATCCACACGCAACATTGCTGGATGTACCTGCCTATCAAGACCTAAGCGCGATGCTCGATGCCCACCCTGAAATAACCGCTGTGGCAATCTGTACGCCGACGCACCTGCGCTACTCTCAGGCACGCCTGGCGTTGCTGCGTGGCAAGCACGTGCTGCTAGAAAAGCCACCCGGGGCCACACTCAGTGAAGTGGAAAGCTTGATCTCGCTGGCTGCCGAGCAGGGCGTTAGCCTGTTTGCCGCCTGGCACTCACGCTTTGCCCCCGGCGTTGCACAAGCCAAACAGTGGCTTGCAGCGTGCCAAGTACAGCGCGTTGAGATCGAGTGGAAAGAAGACGTGCGGGTATGGCATCCAGGTCAGGCGTGGATATGGCAACCGGGCGGGATGGGGGTGTTTGATCCAGGTATCAACGCGCTTTCAATCGTCACCAGCATTCTTCCCCAGGCGTTTTTTCTGCGCCAGGCTCAGTTATGGGTGCCGACTAACTGCCAGACCCCGATTGCCGCTGAGCTGTCTTTTACCGACCCAGGCGGTGCCAAGATTGAGGCGGTCTTTGATTTTCGCCAAACCGGTCCGCAAACCTGGGATATCCATGTCGATACGGATAAAGGCCGTGTGAGCCTGACCCAGGGTGGGCGGCGCCTGATGATTAACGACGAGTTGATAGTGGATGAGGAGGAACGCGAGTATGCCGGCCTTTATAACCACTTTGTTGAGCTTGTTGCTAGTGGGCGTAGTGACGTGGATGTCGCGCCACTACGCCAGGTGGCTGACGCGTTTTTATATGGCCACCGCGAGGCAACCGACGCGTTTGTAGAATGAACGGCTACCAAGTCGCGGTGGAAAGAGTTGCGGTGGAAAGTTAAGCCGCGATGGCGAGGTAGCCGAGGGTCTATCTCAGTGCTTGTTGCCGTCTGAAGCCATTTTATTGCGCTGCATGCAACTGTCGTAAGCTTGGGGAACAAAGCTCTCTTCCCCCACGTCATTTCGAGCCTGTTTAAGGAACTCGCACAGCGGGGGAAGCATGTCGGACGTTAGTCGGTAATCGCTTAGCGTTTCAGCCAGGTAGCGCATGTCTTTCTCTGCATTTCCAAGGCTGAACTGCAGTTTCGTGCACTCTTTCTGCAGCACCCACTCCATAACCGGAGCCAGCATGGCGCTATTGGCACCGCCCTGAGAACAGATTTCCAGCAGCTTCTCCTGCGGGACATCCATTGCGGCAGCCATGGTAGCAGCTTCGCTAACCAGCGCTGCAGCACCCAGCGACAGGAAGTTATTAATCAGTTTCAGCTTATGCGCTGACCCGACCGCACCCACATGAAAGATGTTCTCGGCGAAGCTTTCGATGACCGGCGTAATGCGCGTAACCGTTGAGGCATCGCCCCCCAGCATAACGTTGAGCCGCCCCTCACGGGCTTCGCGCGGCGTACGGGCTAACGGTGCATCAACCAGGGTGACTCCCTGCTCTGCGACAGTTTCAGCAAGGCGCTCGGTCGATTCAGGATGAGCCGTAGAGCAGTCGACGATAATCAGCCCTTCATGGGCCCCGGCCATCAAACCATCGGCCCCGTTTACTATCTCGCTAACCTGTTCGGATGTTTTGACGCAGATAAAAACAATATCGCTGTTTTTGGCCATCTCGGTAGCACTTGCGACTTCAACAGCCCCTTCGGCAGATAGCACCTCTAAAGGCGAACGGTTGCGATGCGCCATAACGCTTAGCGGGTAGCCGTTACGCACTATGTTGCGGGCCATTTCCTTACCCATTAAGCCGAGCCCGATGAATCCGATACGTTCCTGTTTCATGGTGACCTCCAATCAGTTATTTGATGACATCCTAGATAACGCTCACTTGTCTGACCCTGACGCTAAAGCTAAGCAAAAAGCGGCTATTGGCGTGCCTGAGGGAAAGCAACGCCTAAACGCTCTGACCAATCATGAAGCGCTTCGGGAACGCCCTCTGGAAGCGGAACGCCTTGTTGTGAGTAGCGCTTGTGTAAATCGAGCCCGCGCTCTCCAGGAATGCGTACCTGAGGATCACCTTCGGCGACTGGGTTGTTACGGCACGCATCGGCCAGCGCGCCGGTTTCACGCTTGAACGCTTCAAGCCCACCAAAAGCTTCCGGGTCCAGCACCTGCACCATGACCGAGGCACCCCACTGCGAAGGCGCCTGCACGCGCCCGAACCCTGCCAGGCCAGAGGTCAAAGCTTCCACCATGAGCCCTAGTGCGTAGCCTTTGTGGCCATGGTCCAGCCCGCCGATGGGCATAATGCTGCCTTTGGGCTCGTCGAAGAGTACCTCGGGGCGATCGGTCGCCTGGCCCTGGTTGTCTTTAAGCCATGGATAAGGCAAGCGGCTATTTTGCTTGTTAAGCCGCCCGACCATGCCATTGGTGGTAATGGACGTACTGACATCCAAAAGCACAGGGCCTGAATCAGTCGGGTAGCCCACGGCGATTGGGTTGGGCGTATGGGTCGCCTCTAGCCCGCCATACGGGGCAACGGATTTAGTCGCCGGGTCGGATGATTCGATCACCACCACAAGATCTTGATCGGTGGCACGCTTTAGGTAGGCGGCCAGGCAGGCGATATGATTGGAGCGCCGAATCACCACCGTACCGGTACCGCAGTCGCGCGCCATGGATTCCGCAGCTTCCATGGCTTTGAGGATCAGCCACGGCCCGGGCAAGTAGCGGCCATCCCAGGTCTGTACGGCGGCACGTTCAGAAATTACCTCGTACTCGCCGGTGACCGGCATTCGGCCTGACTGTATTTCCTCAAGGTAAGGCGCAAGAAGTTGCAGCCCGTGAGTGGTGTGCCCCATCAGGTCGCCTTCAACAAGCACTTCAGCGACGGCATTGGCTTTATCATCATCAAGCCCTGCAGCTACGAGTAAGGCAGTGCTGAATCGCGTTATTTCCTGAACATCGTAATGTTGGCTCATTGTGTTTATTTTCCCAGCGTTATGGGTGGACAGATGGTTTATTGATTATGACGTCTGAGCTGGCGTATCAGGGCGCTATGGTCAAGATCACCCTCTCCCTGGGCGATAAGCGCTTCATAAAGCCCGTTGACCATCGAGGAGACTGGCAGCTTAAGCTGCAATTCTTGGGCTAAGGCCATGGCGGTCTGGGTATCTTTCAATTGCCATTTCGCCGGCCCGCCGGGGGTAAAATCCTCCTTGATCATGCGCTGGCCGTGGATACGCAGAATGGTCGAGTCGGCAAAGCCTCCTTCTAGCGCATTCAGCATCTGCGCAGGGTCAGCTCCCCCTTGTTCTGCCAGTAATATGGCTTCGGCCACGGTAGCAATGGTGTTGGCCACAATCATCTGATTGGCGAGCTTGACCAGCTCACCGCTGCCTGCTGGGCCAACGTGGACCGGCCTGCCGAGCGATAGGAGGATGGGCTCAACGGCTTTAAAGCTTGCAGCATCTCCACCCGCCATGATGGCTAGAGTGCCGTCAATCGCTCCCTGCTCACCGCCGGATACCGGCGCGTCCAAGTAGTGAATCTGATAGGTTGCGGCCTCCTCAGCTTGGCGGCGTGCCGTCTCGACCGGGATGGAACTCATGACGATCAGAGTGGCGCCGGGCTGCATGGCGTTGAGCAGGCCATCTGAACCTAATAGTAATTCATCGCACACCGGTCCCGAGCTGAGCATAACGATCACAACATCGCTTTCGGTGACTGCCTGTTCAGGCCTTTCTACTGTCTCGACACCTACCGTTTCCAGACTGTCGGCTTTGCTTTTTGTCCGGTTCCAGGCGCGCACCTGGTGGCCTGCTTTGGCCAAGCGCTGTGCCATAGGAGCACCCATAATGCCGGTGCCAATAAAGCCGATAGACCGTGAAGTTGTCATTGTTGGTTCCTCTAACGGTTGGGGCTAATGAGTTTTTGTGGCCGCTATTCAGCCGCTTTATCAGATGTTTTCATTAATTTGGTTAGTGCCCGTTTTTCATAATGTAAAGAGATATCAATAACACTTTAATATGGATGTAATTAACGTTGTTTTTATTAAGCTTGAGCTATCCACGTAAATAAGACGGCACCTCAATGTCTCCTGAATCTCGAAAGTTAATAAGCCGATCAAGCACGGTAGATTCTGAGCGCTCCAAATGAGCCATTAATAGCTTTCCAGCCTGGGCGGGTTGCTTCAGGCGCATTTTCTCAAATACCCATAAATGCTCATCAAAAAAAGGATCTTGATCGGGAAGTTTAAGTACCCGCCCAAGCAGATGCTTACTGATTAATAAGATAGGATGCGTGCGCCGTAACATATTCATTACTTCCTGGTTATCACCCAAGCTAACGGCGGTATGATGAAGGTCATTTTCCAACTCATCCAGTAACTCGCCTTTAATATCTGGGTAACTGTCGGCGGCATGCTTGAGTTTGGCAATATAGCCGTTGAGTGTGCTTTCTGAAATATTATCGGTCGCACGTACAATCATATAAGGCTCTAATTGACGACGTGCTTCGTAAAGATTGTGTAACCGCTTGTCATCTAAAGGAACCACATTCCAGCTATTGTATTTAAACTTTTCGACCAGGCCGATAGATTGCAAATGGAGCAGTATCTGGTGGGTGACCGTGCGGCTGACATTCAGTGATTTGGAAAGCTTAAGTTCATTGAGTTCAAAGGTGCCCTTTATCGAGCATAGAACAATGGCATGCTCGACGCTGTCGATGTGGGCCCGCCAGGAGACGGTGCGGTCGACTTTAGGGGCGTAGCCGCGCTGTTTGAAATCACCCTCACTGAGAGAGCGCCGTACTATCTCGTGTGGCGATGCGCCCACCAGATAGCCGCGCCCCTCAAAGCGGCAGATATACTGCTCTTCATGTAACCGGCTCAGCGTTTGGCGAACAGGGGAGCGGCTGATACCAAAAAGCTCGGCTATATTTCCCTCAAGCAGCACAAGGCCGGGTTCCAGACGCTTTCCAACAATACCCTGCTTAAGAGCCGTATAGAGCTGGTCGCGCAGCGTTTGTGTCATAGGTAGTTAGTTGCCCTTAAATAAACGATTAGGTGATGGCACCTACCAGCCAGGGGACGAACTCATTACTACCATAACCCAGTGACTCGCTAGCACTCATGTCGCCTGAGGCGATGGCGATGATACGCTCAAAAATTTGTTCCCCGACCTCTTCTACACTGGCAGTGCCATCGACGATAACGCCACAGTTTATATCCATATCTTCATGCATTTTCTCATACATGGAAGTATTGGTTGCGAGCTTCAGGCAGGGCGCGGGTTTAAAACCTGAAACCGATCCGCGTCCGGTAGTAAAGCAGACAACCGTTGACCCAGAGGCAATTTGCCCGGTTACAGAAACGGGGTCGTAGCCCGGGCTATCCATAAAGTTAAACCCACGAGTGGTTATCTTTTCGGCATAGTGCAGCACATCGTTAAGGCTTGAACTGCCACCTTTTGCAACGGCTCCCAGGGACTTTTCAAGAATCGTTGAAAGCCCGCCTGCTTTATTGCCCGGTGACGGATTGTTGTTTAATTCAGCGCCATTTATTTCGGTGTAATGCTTCCACCAGGTAATACGATCAAGCAGCTTTTGCGCGACATTTTCATTGATAGAGCGATCTATCAGCAGGTTCTCAGCACCGTAAATCTCGGGGGTTTCTGCAAGGATCACGCTGCCCCCATGTTGCACGATAAGGTCGGCCGCATGGCCAAGCGCGGGGTTCGCCGTAATCCCTGAATAACCGTCTGAGCCGCCACACTGCAGTGCAACCACCAGGTGCTTTAGGGGTGCAGGTTCACGCCGCATCTGCCCATGCTGAGCAGCCATTTGCATGATGTGATCGCAGGCGGTTTTAATGCTGGTACGGGTTCCTCCCGCATCCTGAATATTGAAGTAAGCAAGCCGTGAGGCGTCTTCTAGCTCTTTTTTTGCGACGAGCGTTTTGACCTGGTTGGTCTCACAGCCCAAGCCGATAATGAGCACAAAGGCAAAATTGGGATGCTGGGCATAACCGGCGATGACGCGCTCAAGAAAGGCAAAGCCTTCTGAGTCTGTATTCATGGCACAGCCCGAACCATGGGTAATCGCAACAACGCCATCGAACCCCATCTGACTTAGTTCATCAGACTGGTTGAGTGTATCTGCCGCTGCTTTCGCTACCGTTGCGGAGCAGTTAACGGTCGACAAAATGCCAATGTAGTTACGCGTGCCTACGTTACCGTCATCACGTTGAAAACCCTGGAAGGTGCGTGAACTACTTGTGGTGTCTGTTTGCGGGTGGGGCTGAAAATCTTTTAATGAAGAGTCGAGCTCTATCATGGTGAGATTATGGGTGTGTACATGCTCACCGGGTTGTACATCCTGCGCCGCTATGCCAATCAGTTGGCCGTACTTATAAACGGCGTCGTCTTTATTGATGTTAGTTAACGCAACTTTATGACCTGCATCGATATTTTCTTTTGCGAGCGTGCCATTTTTATCTATTGGAAATCCTATGGGTACCGCTTTTGAGGCGACGCCCACGTTATCCCGAGGATTGAGCTGAATAATAACTGACGGGGCATTAATGAGATCCATCGTTTACCTCAAACTTATTATTGGCTTTTTAGGTAAAAGCTATGCGCAAGCTAGTAAGCGGTCATTGTTGATGCACTTTAGCAACTAAGCGGTGTACGTCGATTATACTATCGTCCTATATAATGGTCATTG
Source organism: Halomonas sp. AOP43-A1-21 (assembly GCF_052376775.1). Taxonomy (NCBI): domain Bacteria; kingdom Pseudomonadati; phylum Pseudomonadota; class Gammaproteobacteria; order Oceanospirillales; family Halomonadaceae; genus Halomonas; species Halomonas sp. AOP43-A1-21. The sequence goes on from NZ_JBQSWC010000011.1 coordinate 33,959, forward strand.
AACGCAATGTTCATTTGATCTAGATTGCTTTCAGATACTGAATATTTACTCTTTTTGAACAGGGGAGGTCGGTCGCCAGCGAATTAGTTGTTGCTTACTAAGGATAAAGAGCAACTTAATGATTTAATGATGTTTTTATGTGAATTATCCGTTCATGTTTTTTTAAAAAGACATAGGTGGCCAAAAAAATATCATTGAACTATTGTCATGCAGGTATGCTGTATGACACCTTTAAATAAAATGCATATTTGGTTTCAAGCAAAACAATAATGAGAAATGAAAATGCCCTACATCATCAACTACTTAACGAAAATTCAGTTCGGTGAGAATGCGATTGCAGAGCTAGCAAATGAGCTGCAGCTGCTTAAGGTGAAAAGGCCTTTATTTGTAACTGATAAGGGGCTGAGTAGTACTCCTCTTATTGCACAAGTGATTGAATCTGCAAAACTTTCTGTAGATTTTAATGAGCAGGCATGTGTTTTCGATGGCACGCCTTCCAATCCTACTGAAGTCGCCGTAGAGCAAGCGCTGACGTTCCTGCGAGAAAATGAGTGTGATGGCATTGTGGCCGTAGGTGGTGGTTCCAGCATTGATTTGGCTAAAGCGGTCGCTTTACTTTTTAACCATCCCGCGCCATTGCGCCAGTACGCGGCGATCGAGGGCGGGGTCGCTAAGATCAATGCCGATGTGCTGCCGCTGATTGCAGTACCGACAACGGCGGGTACAGGAAGTGAGGTGGGGCGAGCCTCTTTGATCACCATGAAAGATGACCGAAAGCTGGGGTTTCTTTCTCCGTACCTGATTCCCGCTGTGGCTATCTGCGACCCACGTTTGACGCTCGGTTTACCCCCTTTCCTGACTGCCGCAACGGGTATGGATGCGATCGCTCACTGCGTTGAAACCTTTTTAAGCCCTAAAGTGAATCCTCCTGCTGAAGCGATTGCATTGGATGGCCTGAAGCGCGCAAGCGCCTATCTGGTCGAGGCGGTTGAAAACGGCACTAACTTAACCGCTAGAAATGAAATGATGATGGCGGCTCTGGAAGGCGCGATGGCGTTTCAGAAAGGGTTGGGGGCGGTTCACTCTCTATCCCATGCGTTAGGCGGGCTGCACGAGCTAAAACTTCACCACGGCACGCTCAATGCTGTGTTAATGCCGACGGTTCTAAGGTTTAACCAGCGCGATTGCGAGGAAAAATTTGCTCGTCTAAAAGACGCAATGGGACTTGCCGAGGATGATGATTTAGCTGAAGCATTTGAAAAGCTCAATATTAAGCTGGGCATGCCTTCCAGCCTGAGTGAAATGGGCGTTAGAGAAGAACATCTAAACCAAGTGGCACAGTGGGCACTGGAAGACCACTCTACGGCTACCAACCCACGTGCACCTTCCAAAGAAGACTTTTTCAAGATGCTTAATGAGGCTTTTTAAAAGATAAGGTTTATCGGCTTAATAGAAATAAAGGAAGTTTTTGGCAGGTTCGCAATAAAGGATGGAACCCGGCAGTTTCAAAAAACCATAATCAAATCCAGGCAGTTAACGACGAAAGGAAAGTGGATATGACAATTACAAACCATTCTCTCAAGATCAAGACACTCCTCGCTTCCAGCGTAGCGGCAGCGGTTCTGGTGGCCTCTGGTGCAGCCCTTGCGGATTATCCAGAACGTCCTATTACGTTGATTGTGCCTTGGGCAGCAGGCGGCGGCACTGATGCGACAGCGCGTACTATCGCCCGCGCACTGGAAGAGGAGCTGGGCCAGAACGTCAACGTTGTTAACCGCACCGGGGGCAGCGGCGTTGTTGGCCATACCACCATGATCAATGCCAAACCAGACGGCTATACGCTTGGCCTGGCGACCGGTGAAGTAAACATGATGCATTGGCAGGGGCTAACCAATCTTACCTATGAAGATTTTACCCCGATTGCGCAAATCAACTATGACTTCCCCGGTATACAGGTCGCCGCAGATTCCCCTTATGAAAGTCTTGAAGAGCTGCTCGAAGCTATACGTACTGAGCCTAAAGGCACGTTTACTGCTTCCGGTACCGGTCAGGGCGGTGTTTGGCATTTAGCCTTTGCGGGCTTTTTGATGGACCAGGATATTCCTGCTGACCAGGTTACTTGGATTCCTAGCGAAGGCGCGGCGCCAGCGATGGTAGAACTGGTATCCGGAGGAATTGATATCGTACCCAGCTCCGTGCCCGAAGGCCGTTCCATGATGGAAGCTGGCCGGGTGAAAAGCTTTGCGGTGATGTCTCCTGAGCGCATTCCCAGCTTTCCTGATATTCCCACCACCAATGAGCTAATCGACAGCAGCTATCAAGTAGGTGAGTGGCGAGGTATCGCCGGTCCTAAAGGCATGGACCCAGAGATAGTGGCAACGCTTGAGTCAGCCTTAGAAGCTGCTTACAACAGCGATACCTATCAAGGCTTTATGGATCAGCAAGGCTTTGGTACCGAATGGCGTAATGCGGAAGAGTTCGGGCAGCTGATGCAAGAGATGGATAGCGTCTTCGGTGAAATTGTTGAACAGGTTGGCTTAGCTAACTAAGGCACGACAATGGAGGCGGTTTCTCACAGGAGAATCTGTTGTAGAAACCGCCATTAGGTAACTGTTTTCTGATTTGCCACGTTTAGATGGCCCTTGCTTTCTTCCCCTCTCACCGGGGGAGTGTGTCTTAGACAGGCCATCTTCGCGCGATGGCGTAAGCGAAGATCTCGCGTTTAAGCAGCCAGCGCTTATAACACTTGGCCAGTTAATGATGTCGATGATCTTGTCAGTGGTTTTCATCCGCCTTGCAAAGGAGCCAATGCATGCAATTGCCCACTAATCCGTTTAAAAACATGCTGATCAAGCGCGAACCCATGTGGGGTTGCTGGGCTGGCTTTGCAACGGGGTATGCCGCTGAAATAATCGCTAACACCGGGTTCGACTGGCTGCTGATCGATGGCGAGCATGCCCCAAATACGGTGCCCACTATTTTGGCCCAGCTGCAGGCCGTGGCGCCTTACTCATCTGCTCCCGTTGTGCGTAGCGTTAATCACGACCCCGCATTAATCAAGCAGTTGCTGGATATCGGCACGCAAACACTGATGGTGCCGATGGTGGAAAGTGCTGAGCAGGCGGCTGCCCTGGTACGGGCGACACGTTACCCGCCGCATGGCGTACGCGGTGTGGGCGGTGGGCTGGTGCGTGCAACCCGATGGGATGGCGTGGACGACTACCTGAATAAGGCGCATGAGTCGCTTTGCCTGATTGTTCAGGTTGAGTCACCTAAAGGCGTTGAGCAGGCAGAAGCCATTGCCGCCACCGACGGCGTCGATGCGGTTTTTATTGGTCCAGCAGATCTTTCGGTGGGGATGGGGTACCCCGGCAATCCTGGCCACCCCGAGGTCCAAAGTGCGATACAGAAAGTGATTAAAACGGTTCATGCAGCAGGCAAGCCGGTAGGAATTTTGGCGCCGCTTGAGGAGGATGCGCGTCGCTATCAGGCGTTAGGCTGCCAGTTTATTGCGGTAGGTATTGATATCAGCCTGCTTCGTCAGGGGGCGCTGGCAACGCTTGCCCGCTATAAAGAGCTGCCTTCTCAGCCGACAACCAGAACGTACTGATTCAGACGCCTTAAGCCGTCTTTATAACCAAAAAATGTAAGCCAGCAACTACCAGAGGATATTTAAAATGATAATGACAAACCATTCTCTAAAAGCACTTATTACGTCCAGTCTAGCGGCAGCCGTTATGGTGGCTTCTGGTTCAGCTCTGGCAGACTATCCAGAACGCCCCATTACGCTGATTGTGCCTTGGGCCGCAGGCGGCGGTACTGATGCAACCGCGCGCACTATTGCCCGCGCCTTGGAAGAGGAGTTGGGTCAGAACGTCAACGTGGTTAACCGAACAGGGGGCAGTGGCGTTGTTGGGCATACGGCCATGCTTAATGCCAAGCCGGATGGCTACACGCTTGGCCTGGCAACTGTCGAAGTGAATATCATGCATTGGCAGGGGTTAACCGACTTAACCTACGAAGATTTTACGCCAATTGCGCAAATTAATTATGACTCCCCCGGTATACAGGTAGCTACTGATTCTCCTTATGAAAGCCTCGAAGCGCTGGTTGATGCAATGCGTAGTGAGCCTAAAGGTACTTTTAATGCTTCGGGTACCGGGCAGGGCGGTATCTGGCACTTGGCCTTTGCAGGTCTTTTGATGGACCAGGATATGTCCGCCGACCACGTTACTTGGATACCTAGTGAAGGGTCCGCTCCCGCAATGGTAGAGCTGGCATCTGGCGGTATTGATGTCGTATCAACCTCTGTACCCGAAGCACGCTCAATGATTGAAGCGGGTCGCGTTAAAAGTTTAGCGGTCATGGCGCCAGAGCGTTTACCGAATTTTCCAGATATTCCCACTGCTGGCGAGGTAATTGACAGTGACTATTACACGGGTGCGTGGCGAGGCATTGTCGGTCCCAAAAATATGGATCCTGAGGTCGTCGCAACCCTAGAAGAAGCCCTGGAAGCCGCTTATAACAGCGATACCTATCAAGGATTCATGGATAAACAAGGGTTTGGAACCGAGTGGCGCAATGCGGAAGAGTTTGGCCAAATGATGGAAGAGATGGACGGTATTCTCGGTGAAATTGTTGAACAAGTTGGCTTAGCTAACTAAGGAATGACAATGAGAGATGTTTTCGCCGGCATAGGGTTTATGATTGCAGGGATTGTGACAATTATCACAGCCCAGCAATTTCCTACTCTACCCAGCCTTCAGTATGGGCCTTCTCTGTTCCCCTCCCTCGTTGGAGGGGGATTTTGCATCGGCGGCGCGGTACTTACCTTAAATGCGCTGTGGCAGAGAAGAAAAGCGGCCGCTCAAGAAGTACAGGACGATCCGACACTCGCTACCTCGCCGTCTGAAAAAATGAGCTGGGCGATGGTGCTGCCCCCCGTGGCGATTGTCTTTTATATCCTGGCAAGCGATTACCTGGGGGCAATGCTTACCATAACGGCCATTATGTTTTTGCTCATGTTGTTGAGAAAAACAAAGATTTACGTGGCCCTGATAACCTCTGTGGTTATGTCATCCGCTATTTATTTTATTTTCTCGCACTATTTGCTTATTCCATTGCCGCAAGGGGTTTTATTAGGGGGTAGCCTGCCATGGATATCTTGATGAATGGAGTGGGGCTGGTTTTAAATTTTGATACCATCTTGGTTATCTTGGCAGCTTCATTATTTGGCATATTTGTTGGTGCAGTACCCGGTCTTACGGCAACCATGGCTGTCGCACTATTAGTCCCTTTAACCTTCTATATGGACACTATTCCCGCTATTGCTGCCATTGTAACCACATCGGCTATGGCAATATTTGCGGGGGATATTCCCGGTACGTATCTCAATATACCGGGTACACCTGCCTCTGCTGCCTATGTGGGTGAATCGCATGCGTTAGCCAAAAAAGGCAGGGCGAGGGAAGCGCTGGGTATTAATCTGGTCTGCTCCGTTTTTGGCGGTATTTTTGGCACCATCATTTTGATTGTTGTTGCTCAGTCACTGGCGGAAGTAGCGCTCAAGTTCAGTGCGTTCGAATACTTTTGGCTCGCGGTGCTGGGGCTAAGCTGCTCAATTTTTATTTCGGTAGGCTCTAGAACAAAAGCATTTCTTTCACTGCTGTTTGGCGTCCTGCTGTCAACGGTAGGGCTGGATATGATGAGTGGCGCTCCTCGCTTCACATTTGGAGTGCCCGATCTTATGGCTGGCGTTAACTTCATACCCGTTATGATCGGTATGTTTGCCCTCAATGAACTGATGAGTTACTACGGATCAAAATCCGAGAAAAAAACCATCAGCGTTGTTGATAAGGATAGTGTTTTCCACAATGTGCCGAGGCACATTAAACGTTATTGGCGCAATATGGTGCGTGGCAGCTCAATCGGCACAATGATTGGCGCGTTACCCGGTGCGGGTGCGGATATCGCCGCCTGGATCTCTTATGGTGTGGGCAAAGGCAGGTCAAAAGACAGTTCCAAATATGGTACCGGTAATATCGAGGGCATTGTTGATGCCAGCTCGGCCAATAATTCCGGAATCAGTGGCGCATGGGTGCCCGCTCTGGTCTTCGGGATTCCAGGCGACTCCATTACTGCTATCGTGATTGGCGTTTTATATATGAAGGGGATGAACCCTGGCCCCACCATTTTTATGGATGGGAGTGGCCTAATCTACGCACTTTTCATTGTGTTTATCTTGGCTAATTTGATGATGCTACCTATTGGCTATATAGCCATTAGATTGTCAAAACTTTTCATCCTTACACCCAGCCGAGTATTGATGCCCATTATATTGTGCTTTTGCATTGTGGGTGCTTTCGCTATCAACAATAGCGTTGTGGATATCTGGTTAATGCTAATTGTTGGCTTGGTGGCCTATTTGCTCGCCGTCAATGATTTCCCCATGGCCCCCGCCATACTCGGTTTGGTCCTGGGCTCGGTTGTTGAAAACAACTTTATGAGCGCCATGCTGCGAACCGGTGGCGACCTAACCAGCTTCTTTGCAAGGCCCATCAGTGCAGGGCTTGGCATTGCAGTCATCTTGCTGTGGTGCTCACCGCTGTTGATTAAAGCTTATCTCTATCAAAAGCGTAAATCAGAAAGGGCATCAGCATGATCTGCATTAATAAAGCCCGGGTGAGCTTGCTGAACACCTCTTCATAAACGCTTGTTTACGCCGCCATCGTGCTTGCAAAGAGCCATGGTGGCGTACGTCCAATATTTCCCGGCCCTTGTGCATAGCAAACCCTGAGACTTAGGCGTGCTTCCATAGTCTGCTTAATCGCCTACTACGCTTTGACTATGCTCAAGGCAGACATAACTCCGTGATGTAAAGGCATTAATTTATCCTCGATCTGGAGCAACTTTAGTCTCACCTAAGAATGTCTGGCTTCTTCGGCTATGCCCCATAAATCAGGCCTTATGCCTCACTAGATAACTAAAATGATATTGATTTTAGAGGTTTCATATATTTGTTGGTTATCGAATGGCTGCTTATAGTGCGTTTGCTTTGATAGCTGCGATATATCGCAGCATGAATAACGACAAACCTTAGGAAAACGCCATGTTAGAAACCACTCAAGCACTGGGGGCTTCTACCCTTGCCCTGATGCTGATAGCAGCTTCCGCCATCATTATTTTGCTGGTATTGATCATCCGGATACGCCTTCATCCATTTTTCGCGCTGGTGATCGTGAGTATTGGTACTGCACTGGCAACCGGCATTACAGGGGAAGATTTAGTTCCAACGCTCTTAGGTGGTTTTGGTAACACCTTAGGCAACGTTGCACTATTGATTGGTTTTGGCGCGGTACTGGGACGTATCGTCGCCGTTTCAGGAGGCGCCCAGGTTTTATCCGATACCTTGATTCGCTTATTCGGCCATAGCCGAGCTCCCTTGGGCTTATCAATTGCGTGCTTGCTATTTGGCTTCCCCATTTTTCTTGATGCGGCATTCGTCGTCATGCTGCCGGTCATTTATTCCGTGGCAAGAGAGCTTAAAGCATCGCTATTGCTTTACGGCTTACCGGCGGCAGGTGCCTTTTTGGTCATGCATGCGCTGGTGCCACCACACCCAGGGCCGGTAGCCGCGGCGGTTTTCCTGCAGGTTGATATTGGGAAAGTGCTGTTTATTGCGCTGCTTGTCGGTTTACCTACCTGGTATTTGATGGGCTACCGTCTATCGCTTGTGCTCGCTAACCGTATGCCGTTTCAACCTGTCCCCAGCCTGATGGGCGAAAGTAATGAAGAGATGCCCGTCGATAAACGCCCGGCATTTCGCACCGTACTTTTAGTGTTGTTATTGCCGCTCGTACTTATCTTCCTCAATACCGGTCTTACAACACTGTCTGAAGGTGGCGTCGTTGATGCTGGAAACCCGGTCTTGCAAGGCTTGATATTGATCGGTGAAACACCGATTGCCATGTTGATCAGTACATGTGTAGCGATGTGGCTGCTGGTCATTCGCTCGCCAGCGCGCAAGGCCATTGGCTCTATTAATGAAACCGTTGAAAAAGCCCTTTCGCCCGTTTGCAGCATTATTCTTATTACCGGTGCAGGGGGAATGTTCGGTGGCGTACTAACCGCGAGCGGTATCGGTGATGCGTTAGCGGCGAGCCTTCAAAATTATGGTTTGCCGATTATTCTGGCCGGTTACGTTATCGCTTCGGTCATCCGTATTGCGCAAGGCTCTGCGACCGTCGCGGGAACTACTGCTGCGGGCATCATGGCCCCCGTCGTGTTGGCTGACCCTTCTCTTTCAGGATTAGCGACAGCCTGTATTGCGGTGGCAATCGTTGCGGGCGCAATTGGCTACTCCCATGTTAACGACTCAGGATTCTGGTTAGTGGGGCGCTTTCTAGGTGTCGATACTAAAACCATGCTTAAAACCTGGACGCTGATTTCGATTGGCATATCGCTGATGGCCTTCGGCTTATCCTGGCTGGTGTTCACTCTGGTTTAACTAATTATCTGATTCAGTTCGTATGTTTTTACGGTAACGACAAAAAGACTTAGTGACTGGCAACGAGTGGTAAAGGAGAGATAATGAGCGACGTATCTAAAGAAAATAAACCTTATCTACGTTCAGCCGAGTGGTTTGGCACCGCCGATAAAAACGGTTTTATGTACCGCAGCTGGATGAAAAACCAAGGCATCCCCGACCACGAGTTTCAGGGCAAGCCGATCATCGGCATCTGTAATACCTGGTCGGAGCTCACCCCCTGCAACGCCCACTTTCGCAAGCTGGCCGAGCATGTGAAAAAAGGGGTATTAGAGGCGGGAGGCTACCCGGTCGAATTCCCGGTGTTCTCCAACGGCGAATCGAACCTGCGCCCCACCGCCATGTTTACCCGCAACCTGGCGAGCATGGATGTGGAAGAGGCGATTCGCGGTAACCCGATTGATGCAGTGGTGCTACTGGTCGGCTGTGACAAAACCACTCCGGCACTATTAATGGGCGCGGCGAGCTGTGATATCCCCACGATTGTGGTCACCGGCGGGCCGATGCTCAACGGCAAGCACAAGGGCAAAGATATTGGCTCCGGCACCGTGGTCTGGAAGCTTTCCGAGCAGGTCAAAGCCGGTGAAATTTCGCTGCACGACTTTATGGCTGCCGAGGCAGGCATGTCGCGCTCCGCGGGCACCTGTAACACCATGGGTACTGCTTCCACTATGGCCTGTATGGCCGAGTCATTAGGCACTTCGCTGCCCCACAATGCCGCCATTCCAGCCGTGGATTCGCGCCGCTACGTGCTTGCCCACCTGTCGGGTAATCGGATTGTCGAGATGGTCAATGAAGATTTAAGGCTTTCCAAAATTCTGACTAAAGAAGCCTTTGATAACGCCATCCGCACCAACGCCGCGATTGGCGGCTCGACCAACGCCGTGATTCACCTCAAGGCCATCGCCGGGCGGATCGGGGTCGATCTTCAACTAGATGACTGGAGCCGAGTAGGGCGCGGTACGCCCACGGTGGTCGACCTGCAGCCTTCAGGGCGCTTCTTGATGGAAGAGTTCTACTATGCCGGTGGCCTGCCTGCCGTGCTCAAACGCCTGGGCGAGGCGGATCGCTTGCCCTTTAAGGATGCATTAACCGTTAACGGCAAAACCCTATGGGAAAACGTCAAAGACGCCCCGCTGTATAACGACGAGGTCATCCGCCCGCTGGATAACCCGCTCACCGCAGATGGCGGCATTTGTGTACTGCGCGGCAACCTGGCACCGAATGGCGCCGTGCTCAAGCCCTCGGCGGCAACGGCCGCGCTGATGCAACACCGTGGGCGTGCGGTAGTGTTTGAAGACTTCGACGATTACAAGGCACGCATCAACGACCCGGACCTGGACGTTGAAGCTAACGACATTCTGGTCATGAAGCACTGCGGGCCACGCGGCTATCACGGCATGGCGGAAGTCGGCAATATGGGCCTGCCGCCCAAGATCCTTGCCCAGGGGGTGACCGATATGGTGCGTATCTCCGACGCCCGAATGAGTGGCACCGCTTATGGCACCGTGGTCCTACACGTGGCCCCGGAAGCCGCAGCGGGTGGCCCGCTGGCCGCGGTACGCAACGGCGATATGATCGAACTCGACTGCACGAGCGGCCGGCTCAACCTAGAGGTTAGTGAGGAGGAGATTAAAGCACGTCTTGCCGAGTTTGATGCCACGGCAGCCTCGACACTCATCGCCAGCCAGGGTGGCTATCGCCAGCTGTATATCGAGCATGTGCTGCAAGCCGATGAAGGCTGTGACTTTGACTTTTTGGTGGGCTGTCGGGGCTCGGAAGTGCCGCGGCACTCGCATTAAGTCTCAGCGCTAAGACCAAGCACTGATAGCTGGCTAGGTTTATCAATGGCTATTTTTCTGTTGAGCATTGTGGGCGATTATTTCGCGCAGGGTGCTCATCAGGACTGCAGCCCCCGGCGAGAGCCGCTGGTGGCGCAAGCTGACCAGGCCATAAGGCTGCACGCTGAGCGTTTCATTGAATGGGAGGAGATGAAAGCGCTGAGGGGCGCAAAGCAGGTCCGCCGTTTCGCGGGTGGTCACCGTAATGGTGTTGGATTTATCGACCAGCGCTAAAGACACAAATACATCCGCGGTGTCGACGACTTGGCTTGGCGGTGCTACCTGATGATGTAAAAACAGACTGTCTACCCGTTGACGCATCAGCGCGCCGGGTGGCTGTAAAGACCACGGGTAGGCGGCCATATCGGCGAGGCTCAATGGGGTTTTCCCTGCCAGCGGGTGGCCTTCTCGACACACAAAGCACAGCTCTTCCTCGCCAATTTCTTCAAACACAAAGCGCTCTACATCAACGCCTGCGGGGATACGCGTAATGGCGAAATCCAGCTCACCTTCAAGCAGGCGGGGCACCAGTGCCTTGCTGACATCGACATCCACACTAATTTTAAGCCCCGGCCGGTCTCTATGTACCCGCTCGATAGCGCTGGTGAGTAATGTAACGGCGGGCGCCATGACGGTTCCCACTGCCACGGTGCCCATATTGCCGTCGCGTAAGGCGTTTAATTCCTCACCGGTATGCCGCAACGCCGACAGCACGCTATGTGCGTGGCGAATCATGATTTCGCCGTACCAGTTGGGCGTTAAACCACGTGGATGGCGCTCGAAAAGGCGAACTCCCAGGTTGGTTTCCAGGTCACTGAGCAGTTTTGAGGCGGCAGGCTGGCTCATCTTGAGCTGGGCGGCAGCACGGTGCAGGTTGCGCTGCTCATCAAGGGCTAAAAATAGCTGAAAATGACGCAACTTTAGTCGTGCGTGAAGAAACCAGTTCTCGTCAAGGACGCCCATGGAATAAGCCTTCTAATGTTATTGATAGCAATAAAGGTATCGAAATTGACGCATTTGCATATTGGTTGGTTATGGTAGGGCTGTCTAGTGTAAGTTGTGTATTAGCGATAAGCATGTCGCGTTAATAACAACAATAAACATAATAGGAGAAAGGTAATGCCTATCATGCACGCCCCAATAAAAAGCCGCCTGGGTTCAATACTGTTAAGTGCAGGCATAGCTTCGCTATTGATAAGCGTGGCCCAGGCGCAAAGTGATAAGGAACCCATGGCAAATAGTGAAGCGGACCACGGTGTTGGCAAATCCGTATTTGGCCAATTGCCCGATGGTCGTCAAGTGGACGTTTATCAGCTCACCAACGCCAACGGTATTGAACTGAGGGTGGCCAACTATGGCGGTACGATCCTTTCGCTAAAAACGCCTGACCTGGAAGGCAATGTCGACGATATCGTGCTCGGCTTCGATTCGTTGGACGAGTATCTATCCGATGAGTATCGCAAGGCTAACCCTTACTTCGGCGCCATTATTGGGCGCTATGGCAACCGTATTGCCGATGGGCAGTTCACGCTTGAGGGCGAAACCTACTCGCTTGCCACTAACGATGGCGACAACCATCTGCACGGCGGCCAACAGGGTTTTGATAGAGTGATTTGGGAGGCTGAGCCGTTTAAGAATGACGAGGGTACCGGGCTTGTACTGCGCTATATAAGTGAAGATGGCGAAGAAGGCTATCCTGGCCGGCTAGAAACACAAGTGACCTACACGCTAACCGATGACGATACCTTGATCGTCGATTACATGGCCGAGACCGACAAGGCAACGCCCATCAACCTTACCCAGCATAGCTATTTCAACCTTAAAGGTGAGGGAAATGACTCCATTCTTGACCATCGGCTTATGCTCAACGCCGATGCCTTTACCCCGGTCAGTGAGTCGTTAATCCCGACGGGTGAGCTGCGCGATGTTGCAGGCACGCCATTCGATTTCACCCAGGCCACACCCATCGGCGAACGGATCGAGCAGGACAATGAGCAGCTCTCCTTCGGCGGCGGTTACGACCATAACTTTGTGCTTAACCGCGATAATGCCGAGCGCGGTGATCTGGTGATGGCGGCCAAGGTGTGGGAGCCACAAAGCGGGCGGATGCTGGAAATCGAAACCACCGAGCCCGGTATTCAGTTCTATTCAGGTAACTTTTTGACCGGCGACCTGACCGGTAAAAGCGGCCAAGCCTATTCGCAGCGCTCAGGCTTTGCGCTGGAAACCCAGCATTTCCCCGACTCACCTAATCAGGATGCCTTTCCCAGTACGATTTTAGAGCCGGGAGAGACTTACCAGTCACGCACGGTCTTTCGCTTTTCTGCCCAGGACGATATGGACACCTAACCCATTCGCCTGGTCAGCAGCCGACACTAATTTTAATAACATTAACAATCATTAGAACGTCAGGAGCACAACAATGGGCATGGTAACCACGTTTACGCGTTTGGCGCTGGGTAGCGCGATCATGTTGGCCTCGCTGGGTTCTGTGCAGGCACAGGACGACGTGAAAATTGGCTTTATCGTCAAGAAACCAGAGCAGGCCTGGTTCATTAACGAACAGCAAGCAGCCACCGACGCCGGTGAAGAACTCGGCTTTCAGGTCGTGCGCTTAGGTGGTGAGGACGGCCAGGAAGTACTCAGCGCGATTGATAACCTCTACGCCCAGGGCGCGCAGGGGTTTGTCATTTGCCCGCCTGATGTGCGCTTGGGGCCTGCGATTATGAACCGTGCCGAGCAGTACGGCATGAAAGTGGTCACCGTGGATGATCAGTTTGTAACCTCCAGCGGTGAGCCGATGGAAGGCGTGCCGCATCTGGGGATGTCAGGTACCAAAATTGGCCAGCAGGTAGGCGAGGCGATTGCCGCTGAAATGGAAGCGCGTGGCTGGGACCCGCAAGACGTTGGCGCGCTGCGTATTACCAATAACGAGCTGCCGACGGCCGTAGAGCGGACGGACGGTGCGACCCAGGCACTGCTTGCGTCGGGCTTCCCGGAAGAAAATATATTCGACGCACCTCAACAAAGCACCGATACCAGCGGCGCTTTTTCGGCAGCATCACCGGTGCTTTCCCAGCGCGGCGGATACGAGCACTGGGTCATTTACGCGCTTAACGAAGAGAGCGTACTCGGTGGTGTCAGGGCGACCGAACAGTACGGTCTGGCGGCGGAAGATGTGATTGGGGTAGGAATCAACGGCTCAGGCGCGGCGTTTGCCGAGTTTTCCCGTAATAACCCTACCGGCTTTCACGGTACCGTCGCGGTCAGCTCCACTATGCACGGCCGCCAAACCGCTGAAGACCTCTACCGCTGGATTAGCGAAGGCGAGGAGCCGCAGGCCAATACCGAAACGACCGGTACGTTAATGACGCGTGATAACTGGGAAGAAGTGCGCGCCGATCTTGGCCTGTAACGGCTTCCTGTCACGGGCTACTGGTGGAGTGCTTGAGTATGTCTGATCCATATCTTCGCTTTGATGGCATCAGTGTAGTGTTTCCTGGCGTACGCGCGTTGGATGGCGTGAGCTTTTCTGCCCGGACCGGCCAGGTGCATGCGCTGATGGGGGAGAACGGCGCGGGGAAGTCGACACTGCTTAAAGTGCTTAGCGGAGTGAATCGCGTTGCGGAAGGCGCGCTCTGGATTGATGGTCAGCGCCATGTGTTCGGTAACGCCCGTGAGGCGTTGCGTGAGGGGATCGCGATCATCTATCAGGAACTCACCCTCTCGCCCAATATGTCGGTGGCTGAAAACCTGCTGCTGGGCCAGCTGCCTACGCGGCAGGGGTTCGTGAACCGGCGTCAGCTGCGCGAAAGAGCGCTGGCGATTCTCGCCGACCTTGGCGAGGGCGGCATTCATCCCTCGACCAAAGTGCGCGAACTTTCCATTGGCCAGCAGCAGATGATCGAGATTGGCCGTGCGCTGCTGCGCGATGCGCGCGTGATTGCTTTTGATGAACCCACCAGCAGCCTTTCCATACAGGAAATCCGTCAGCTTAAACGTATCGTCAAACGGCTACGCGATGAGGGGCGGGTGGTGCTGTATGTGACCCATCGCATGGAAGAGGTGTTCGAGATGTGCGATGCGGTCACCATCTTCCGCGACGGCCAGCATATTCGTACCCATGAGGATATGTCGAAGCTTACCCATGACCTGTTGGTTAGTGAGATGGTCGGTCGTGATATTGACGATGTGTACGGCTATCGCCCCCGTGAGCATGGCGATGTGGTGTTGGCAGTTGAGGATATCCAGGGGCGCGGCCTTAACGCACCGGTGAGTTTTTCCGTCAAACGCGGTGAAGTGTTCGGGTTGTTTGGTTTGGTGGGCGCAGGCCGCAGTGAGCTATTGCGGCTGGTATGCGGCGTGGAGGCTCCCAAGGCAGGTAGCGTGACATTTCAGGGTGAATCGCGACGTTTTAAAAGTCCGGCGGATGCCATCCGTGCGGGCATTGCCATGTGCCCGGAGGATCGTAAATCACAAGGCATCTTTCCGGTAGCCAGTGTGGCCGACAACCTCAATATCAGCTGCCGGCGGTTTTTTAAGCGCTGGGGAATTTTCCGCCATCCCGGGCGCGAGCGGCGCAATGCCGAGTCGTATATCCAGCAGCTTAGCGTTAAAACTCCCAGCCACCGTACACCGATAGGCAAACTCTCGGGGGGCAACCAGCAGAAGGTTATTTTAGCCCGCTGGCTTGCTGAGGAGATCGATCTGTTCGTGATGGACGAACCGACGCGGGGGATTGATGTGGGCGCGCGGCGGGATATTTACGCGCTGCTCTACGATCTGGCCGAGCAGGGCAAAAGCGTGGTGGTGATCTCCAGCGATCTGGCCGAAGTGAGTTCCATCTGTGACCGGATCGCGGTAATGCGCGACGGTGAGCTGGTGGATGTGGTGCCCAGAGAGTCAGCCACTCCCGAACGCCTGCTAGGGCTGGCGCTGCCAGCCTAAGCGCGATTCTTTATCGAACAAGTTCAGGACAACCGTGATGACAACGAATAAATTAACCCAAGAGGGTGCTGAACCGACCCGCCCAGCCGGGCGCAAGGGGCTTATAAAGCCACTGCGCACACTGTTGGATACCTCAGGCCTGATCGCTGTTTTTTTTCTGCTGTTTATCGCGCTAGCCGTATTTATTCCCGACTTCCTCACCGGGCGCAACATGGTGGGGCTGCTGCTTTCGATCACCCTGATAGGCAGCCTAGCGACCACCATGATGCTGGTATTGGCGCTGGGCGAGGTGGATCTATCGGTGGCCTCGATCGTGGCCTTTGCAGGGGTAGTCGCGGCGGTAGTGACCTCCAGCACCGGTAGCGTTTTTATCGGCGTAATGGGCGGCGTGGTTGCCGGGGGCGCAGTGGGTGCCTTCAATGGTTTTGTGATTGCCAAGTTCGGCATTAACTCACTGATTGCGACATTGGCCGCAATGGAATTTGTGCGTGGGCTTGCCTATATCACCTCAGGTGGCGATGCGGTGATGATCACCGTGCCGGGTTTCTTTGACCTGGGCAGCGCTTCATTTCTCGGTTTGACGCTGCCGGTGTGGACCATGCTGGCCTGCTTTGTGATCTTTGGTGTGGTGCTCAATATGACCGCCTTCGGGCGTAACGTATTAGCCACCGGCGGTAATTCAGAAGCCGCGTCGCTTGCCGGGGTTAATGTCCGTCGTCTCAAGATTATTGTCTTCGGTCTTCAAGGCGTGGTGGCTGGCGTGGTTGGGGTGCTGCTGGCCTCGCGCATGGGGTTGGGAGACCCCAACACCTCCATGGGGCTTGAGCTTGCGGTAATTTCGGCGTGTGTGCTGGGTGGGGTGGCGCTGTCGGGTGGCGTTGCCACCATCACTGGAGTGGTGGTCGGCGTACTAATCATGGGCTGTGTGCAGAACGCCATGGGCCTACTTAACGTGCCGACCTTCTATCAATACCTGGTGCGCGGGGCGATTCTGCTGCTGGCGGTGATGTTTGACCGCTGGAAACAGACCCGCCGTCAGCGAGCCTGATACTAAAAACCAGATTCTACCAACCAGATTCTACTTTTTGCTCCCCTATCTTCCTGGTTTGCACGGAGACTTTGCTATGTCTGATCGCCAGCGTCCATTACGCAGTGCCGAGTGGTTTGGCACCGCCGATAAAAACGGTTTTATGTACCGCAGTTGGATGAAAAACCAAGGCATCCCCGACCACGAGTTTCAGGGCAAGCCGATCATCGGCATCTGTAATACCTGGTCGGAGCTCACCCCCTGCAACGCCCACTTTCGCAAGCTGGCGGAGCATGTGAAAAAAGGGGTATTAGAGGCGGGCGGCTACCCGGTCGAATTTCCGGTGTTCTCCAACGGCGAATCGAACCTGCGCCCCACCGCGATGTTTACCCGCAATCTGGCGAGCATGGATGTGGAAGAGGCTATTCGCGGTAACCCGATTGATGCAGTGGTACTGCTGGTCGGCTGTGACAAAACGACTCCGGCACTATTAATGGGCGCGGCGAGCTGCGATATCCCCACGATTGTGGTTACCGGCGGGCCGATGCTCAACGGCAAGCACAAGGGTAAAGATATTGGCTCGGGCACCGTGGTCTGGAAACTCTCTGAGCAGGTCAAAGCTGGTGAAATTTCGCTGCACGACTTTATGGCTGCCGAGGCAGGCATGTCGCGCTCCGCGGGCACCTGTAACACCATGGGTACTGCTTCCACTATGGCCTGTATGGCCGAGTCATTAGGCACTTCGCTGCCCCACAATGCCGCCATTCCAGCCGTGGATTCGCGCCGCTACGTGCTTGCCCACCTGTCGGGTAATCGGATTGTCGAGATGGTCAATGAAGATTTAAGGCTTTCCAAAATTCTGACTAAAGAAGCCTTTGATAACGCCATCCGCACCAACGCCGCGATTGGCGGCTCGACCAACGCCGTGATTCACCTCAAGGCCATCGCCGGGCGGATCGGGGTCGATCTTCAACTAGATGACTGGAGCCGAGTAGGGCGCGGTACGCCCACGGTGGTCGACCTGCAGCCTTCAGGGCGCTTCTTGATGGAAGAGTTCTACTATGCCGGTGGCCTGCCTGCCGTGCTCAAACGCCTGGGCGAGGCGGATCGCTTGCCCTTTAAGGATGCATTAACCGTTAACGGCAAAACCCTATGGGAAAACGTCAAAGACGCCCCGCTGTATAACGACGAGGTCATCCGCCCGCTGGATAACCCGCTCACCGCAGATGGCGGCATTTGTGTACTGCGCGGCAACCTGGCACCGAATGGCGCCGTGCTCAAGCCCTCGGCGGCAACGGCCGCGCTGATGCAACACCGTGGGCGTGCGGTAGTGTTTGAAGACTTCGACGATTACAAGGCACGCATCAACGACCCGGACCTGGACGTTGAAGCTAACGACATTCTGGTCATGAAGCACTGCGGGCCACGCGGCTATCACGGCATGGCGGAAGTCGGCAATATGGGCCTGCCGCCCAAGATCCTTGCCCAGGGGGTGACCGATATGGTGCGTATCTCCGACGCCCGAATGAGTGGCACCGCTTATGGCACCGTGGTCCTACACGTGGCCCCGGAAGCCGCAGCGGGTGGCCCGCTGGCCGCGGTACGCAACGGCGATATGATCGAACTCGACTGCACGAGCGGCCGGCTCAACCTAGAGGTTAGTGAGGAGGAGATTAAAGCACGTCTTGCCGAGTTTGATGCCACGGCAGCCTCGACACTCATCGCCAGCCAGGGTGGCTATCGCCAGCTGTATATCGAGCGAGTACTGCAAGCCGATGAAGGCTGTGACTTTGACTTTTTGGTGGGCTGTCGGGGCTCGGAAGTGCCGCGCCATTCTCACTAGCCATATTAGCTTTATCCGTCGCCGGGTATGCCTAGCGTTAGGTGGGTGTTTGGCGCACTCACCTGACTGGTATTTGCCAAGCCCATATCATGTATCGCTGGTGGCTGAGAAAGCTAATTAACTGCATAGCAATCTCATTTGGCATAGACAACGGGGCCCATGTGTCAGAGATAGCCAATTAATCGCTAATAATAATTTAAATATCAAGTAGTTGGCACGCTGTGCTTGTTTTTAAGCTTTTGACTTTAAATGCATTTATTCTTTTATACACAAACCTGGTATGCCCGCTGCAATACCTAATGTAAGAACGCAGCATCAGGAAGATGTTTGGTTCTTGGCTAGATGTTTCTTATTTAAATTTACCAAGTAACAGAAAGCGTATTACTTAGGAGGCACGACATGAAAATGGAAGCTCTGAAAAAACTAGGTATTTTAGGCGTATCTTTTGGTCTGATGGCGAGCCCGCTTGCTTTCGCCGGCATGGAAGAAGACACGGCACCGCAAGAGCCGACCCCGCAGGAAGAAACCATGCAGGACGATCAAAGCACTTACCAAACGTACGAGACTGAGCAAGACCAAGGTGCTACGACCGAATATGAAGAGGAAGAGCAAGAATTCACTTACGAAGAAGAGGAAGAGGAGCAGGAATACGAAACCACTGATTCAGACGATGATTCGCAGTGGTAACACTCCCCTAAAGGATTAACTCTTGTTCTGGCTCACGGATGAGCCACAGGATGCCCCGCCAATTGCGGGGCATCTTTGCGTTTAAAGCATCGCTTAGAGGCAATCAATTTATAGGCTATTGTTGAACGAGATTAATTATCTAATCCCTAATCCGTAACGACAACAAGGACGCCTTTATCGTGGTGAACTGGAAGGAAGCGCCGCAGCTACCCAAAGCCGAAGGGCGTATCGAGGCTATTGATCTGGCCCGTGGTATCGCCATTGGTCTGATGATTGTGAGTCATGCGATAAGCGGGTTGGTGGGCATTCGCAATGTGCCCGACTGGGGTATGGTGCCGATCCATTTTTTAACTAAATTTTCCTCATCGCTGTTTATTTTAGTGTTCGGTATCGCGCTGGCGGTGGCTTTTCTTTCCCATACGCAAACGGACGATTGGCCCAAGCGGCGCCTGAAGCTATGGCTTCGTGCGTTGGAAGTCTGGTTCTGGTACAAGGCGCTTGTCATTATCGAAATGCTGCCCTTCAGTGCCCCCGCCGATATTGTCGATACGCTGCTTTACGGCCGCTTTGCTATTTGGGTAGAAATTCTCGGGTTCTATGCCATCGCGCTACTTTGGGTACCGTTAATCCTGCCGCTCTGGGCGCGTGCGCCTCTCTGGAGCCGTATTGCCACTATTGTTGGCTTGGCCGGGCTTGCCGCTTGGTTGCAAGGGTTTACCTTTGGCGGAAATGACATTTTGAAAGCCTTCCTGGTGGATCATCAAGACCATTATGCCTGGGGGCAGATTAGTCGAGCGCCACTAATTTTTATCGGATTATTGATCGGCGAGGCGTTACTGCGCTGTTACTTTACCGCCGAGCTGCGTCGCCGTCTGGTACTTACGTTGCTGGGTGTGGGTGCGTTAATGGTGGTGGCATTTTACGGCTTCGCTTTTGCCGAAGGCGATGCCTATGCGGCGATGATGGCCGTTGCCAATAATGCTGGCAAACATCCGCCTGGCCTGCAGTTCACGCTGTTTAGCTTAGGCGGCGCGCTTGTCTTACTCGCGTTGGCGCTGGCTGGCGGCGCGATCGCTGCTAAGGCACTTTTGCCTTTAACCGTGGTCGGTAGCGATGCGTTAAAAGCCTTCATCTTTCATATTGTGATGATTTTTCTGGTGCTGCGCTTTCTGCTGCAAAGCGAAGGCATATATACCTATCCACAGGCACTGGGTATTGGTGGCGTGTTAATACTCGGCGCAGCCGCCTGGATTTGGCTAACCCGCTGGATGGCCGCCCACCGCTAAAAGAGGTAACGATTTGCGACGGATTCAACGCTGGCTGCTAGGTATTGCATTTTTGATTGCGCTGCCCGTCTACGCCGATGGGTACGAAACTAACTGGTACTACGAGGTTGACAAACAGAGCACGTGGCAAGGCGATTTAGATGCCCGAATAGCTGCTATTGAAGAGGTGTTTGGCGGGGCACTCGGGGTTTATGTACAAGATCTGACGACCGGCGAGGCGTATTCATGGCAGGCCGACCGGCCCTGGTATCTGGCCTCGCTGGTCAAAGTACCTATCGCCGCGCAAGTGCTTGCCGAGCGCCAGGCGGGCACGCTGTCTTTTGATGAGCGCTTAACGCTTTCGCGCAGTGACTTTGTGGATGGCGCCGGCCCGGTGATCTGGCATGACCCCGGCACGCCGATTTCGGTTCGCTACCTGCTGGAGCACATGATTACCGTCAGCGATAACACGGCGTCCGATATGTTGATTGAGCGTGTCGGGCTTGCTGAGGTTAATGCGCGTGCCAGGACCATGATTGCCGCCAGTGGGGGAAATCCTGAGGACATTGGCCCTATTACCAAGCTAGTGGGCGTTCGTCAGGGCGTATACGGGCAGTTTCATCCGGACGCCAACACCTTAACCGGTATGGACTTTATCGCACTGCGTCAGCACCGGTTAAGTCAGCGAGGTATCGCGCTGGCGCGGCTTTTAGGCGTTAATCAAGCGGCGTTACTGCAGCCTGATTATGACCATGCTTTTGATGCCTATGAAGCCACCGGTAAAAACGTCGGCACGCTGCGCGCTTATGGCGACCTGCTGGCCAGCTTGTATAACGGGGCAGAGAGCGATTTAGACGCCGGTCAGCGTCAGGCGTTGCTGGAGATCATGCAGCGTACCCGCTCAGGTGACAAGCGTTTGACGGCAGGCATGGGCGATGCGATCAGTTTTGCGCATAAAACCGGCACCCAGCATCGGCGCAGTTGTGATGCAGGCGTTGCCACGCGGGCAGATGAAAGCGCCCGCACTGGCCCTTGGGTCATCGTTACCTGTAGCCGCGGCCCGCTGGCCCTGAGTGACCATGAGCACGCGCTGGCGCAGGTGGGTGACGCACTACGCTACAGTGGTGCGCTGGGTGCGCCTTGATAGCTCAGGTACCCACAACCCATGCGTGGGCGTGATAAACTAGCCGCCCACTATGATTGATTAAATTAAGGAGCTTGTTATGGCACGTGCCAGCGCCCGTCACATTTTGGTGAACAGTGAAGAGCAGTGTTTAGCGCTTAAGCAGGAAATTGAAAACGGCCGCGATTTTGCGGAAGTGGCCAAGCAGCATTCAAGCTGTCCTTCTGGTCGTCAAGGCGGCGATTTAGGTAGCTTTGGCCCCGGCCAAATGGTGCCTGAGTTCGACAAGGTCGTTTTCAGTGGTGAGCTGGGTCAGGTACACGGTCCGGTAAAAACGCAGTTTGGTTACCACCTGCTCGAAATCACTGACCGCAGCTAAGCCGCCAGTGTTTCTATAGCCGTGCAACGCCATCAGGCGTGCACGGCTTATTTTTCGCATTAACGTAATGCGTGATATCGCGTAAAAACTGCCTCAGACGTCGCGGCTTTTACGCTGTGGTGGGAGGAGCACGCCTTGAACGACCCGATTATTTCGATTAATGGCCTGAATAAAACCTACGAAGGCGGCTTTCAGGCACTTACGCGTGTGGATTTATCTATTCAACGCGGCGAGATTTTTGCCCTGCTTGGCCCCAACGGGGCAGGCAAAACCACGCTGATCAGCGTGGTGTGTGGCCTGGTGAATCCCACCGAAGGCCAGGTAGTGATTGATGGCTTTGATAGCGTGACTCACTACCGCCAGGCGCGCGAGCGTATTGGCCTGGTCCCTCAGGAGCTAACCAACGAAGCCTTTGAAACGGTATGGAACACGGTCAGCTTTAGCCGCGGCCTGTTTGGCAAAGCGCCTGACCCTGCGCATATCGAAAAGGTGCTTAAATCGCTGGCGCTATGGGATAAGCGCGATAACCGATTAATGACGCTTTCCGGCGGCATGAAGCGCCGGGTGCTGATTGCCAAAGCGCTCTCCCATGAACCACGCATCCTGTTTCTGGATGAACCCACGGCCGGTGTGGATGTTGAGTTGCGCCGGGACATGTGGGAAGTCGTGCGTGGGCTGCGTGAAAGCGGGGTGACGATTATTCTCACCACCCACTATATTGAAGAAGCCGAAGAGATGGCCGACCGCATCGGGGTGATTAATCGCGGGGAAATCGTACTGGTGGAAGAGAAAGCCGCTCTTATGCAGAAGCTGGGTCGCAAGCAGCTCACTCTGCACCTACACACACCGCTTAATGAGTTGCCCAGTACGCTGCAGCAGGAGGCGCTGAGCCTTACCGCCAATGGGTATGAACTGGTTTACACCTACGACGGCCGCCAGGACGAAGAGGGCCACGGCATCTCGACGCTGCTGGCAACGCTCGCCCGTGAAGGCATCACCTTTAAAGACCTGCATACGCGGCAGAGTTCGCTTGAAGATATTTTTGTCGATTTAGTTAAGGAGCGTGCATGAACCTTCACCCTGTTCGCGCCATTTATATGGCGGAAATGGCGCGCACGCGGCGCACTCTGCTACAGAGTATCGTGTCGCCGGTCATCTCAACCTCGCTCTACTTTGTGGTGTTCGGTGCGGCTATTGGCTCGCGTATCAGTGAGATTGGCGGCGTCAGTTACGGCGCCTTTATCGTGCCGGGGCTGATCATGCTGATGCTGCTAACCCAAAGCGTGTCCAACGCCTCGTTCGGGATCTTTTTTCCCAAATTCTCAGGCAGCATCTACGAGATATTATCGGCGCCGATTTCGTATCTGGAAATTGTGATTGGTTATGTGGGGGCTGCGGCGTCAAAGTCGATCCTGCTGGGGCTGATTATCCTGGCCACATCGAGCTTTTTTGTACCGCTTGAGATCGCTCATCCTTTCTGGATGCTGACGTTTTTGGTCTTGACCGCCGTCACCTTTAGCCTGCTTGGGTTCATTATCGGCATCTGGGCGGATGGCTTTGACAAGCTGCAGTTAGTGCCGTTATTGATTATTACGCCGCTGACCTTTCTGGGTGGCAGCTTCTACTCGATTGATATGCTGCCCCCCTTCTGGCAGACCGTGACGCTGGCCAATCCGGTGGTCTATCTGGTGAGCGGTTTTCGCTGGAGCTTCTACGGTATTAGCGATGTCAGCGTGGCGGCCAGCGTGGCCATGATTACGTTGTTTTTAGTCGCAAGCCTTGGCGCTATTGCCTGGATATTCCGTACCGGTTATCGCCTTAAGCCATAACCCACGCCGCCGTACTTCTGTTTATTGTCTGGAGCTGATGCCACCTTATGCCGTTACTGCAAAGTATTGTTCACCGCTTGGATCCATCACTTGATGGCGAACGTCTGACCTTGACGGCGGCACCTGCCCCCGCTGAAAGCGATGACCTGGTAATGGCAAGCCTGGTGAACGGTCTTAACGACACTTATAACACCAAAGCCAAAGGCTGGGGCCGTTTTGCTGAGCAAGGCGAACAGGCTGGGCCAATGGTTGCCTGGCTGAGCGACTACATGGCCGGCGAGCAGGACTTCACGCAGCTCTCAACAGCGATTGCCGAGCGCCTGGCGCGCGAGCTACAGGAGCAGCTCTCGGTAAGTGGCTATTTACTGCTCGCGCATTTACGTCAGGGCGATACGGAAACCCTGTTTATAGCGTTAGTTCACCAGCGCGAAGGCATCGGCATTAACGAAGCACATCAAGCGGTGCCAGCAGCGCAGCTAAACACCAGCCAACTGACCTTGGCTGCTCGGGTCAATCTCACCCAATGGCAGAGTGATGCGCCCAATGCCCAATACGTCTCGTTTTTAAAAGACCGCGGCGGCAAAAAGCTTGCCGAAGGCATGGTGGCCTTATTGGGTATGGAGGAGGGCATCGATGCCCCGGCGGAAACCCGCACGTTGTTAAAAGCCTTCAGCGACTATGTCGAAAAAGAGGACTTCGACGAAGACGCCAGCCGCGACAAAACCGATACCCTAGTGGATTACGCCAATGAACAGCTGCGCCGCGGCGAACCCATGACCCTGGAAGCGCTCTCTGAACTCGTTGACGAGCAGCAGCCCAAAGCATTTTTTGAGCATATCCGTAACGCCGACTACGGGCTTGCCGCAGAGATCCCGCCGGATAAACGCACCATTAGCCAGTTTCGGCGTTTTACCGGGCGTGCAGGCGGTGTGTCCATCAGCTTTGACTCGCATCTACTGGGTTCGAGCATCGAGTATGACGAGGGCCAGGATCGGCTGATTATCAAGCAGGTGCCCAAGCAGCTCAAAGAGCAGCTTACCAAGCGTAAAAGTTAATTAGCCGAGGCACTTAACGGCTTGAAACGCGTCGAAAGGCCGAGCTGATCAACGGAGCAAACACGATGCTGGATGCAATTACCCACTTCTTTCAACGTGCCCTGGCTGAACCTGAACGGCGCGACAACCGGGCGTTAACCCTTGAACTTGCCACCGCGGCACTGCTGTGTGAAGTAATGCGTGCTGACTACGATGCCAGCGATGCCGAACGTGCGGCGTTAAAGCAAATGCTGACGACCCGTTACCGGCTAGGTGAACACGAAGTCGCCGAGCTTATGGCGCTTGCTGAAGCCGAGGTGGAAGAGGCGGTCGATCATTACCAGTTCGTCAGCCTGATAAGAGAGCACTATGGCTATGCGCAGCGCTGCGAACTGGTTGCCTTAATGTGGCAGTTGGCGTGGGTGGATGGCCGCGTAGACCCGCTTGAAGAGCACCGTATTCGGCGTTTGGCGGATCTGCTTCACGTCAGCCATAGCGATTTTATCCATGCCAAGCTGCAGGTAGAGGAGCGCCGCAACACGCATGAGTGAATCGACAGAGGCTACCAATCTAACCGAGCTTATTCAGACGATAGAGCAGATGGAGCACGATGCGCCGCGTGTGAGTGTCGATGATATTGTTGATGCTGTCGGGCGTCGCTCCTTCGGGCCGCTGTTGCTGATTGCCGGGCTAATCACGCTTGCCCCGATCATTGGCGATATCCCCGGCATGCCTACGTTAATGGCCGCCCTGGTCTTGCTGGTTTCCACTCAGTTATTGGCAGGCAGGAAAACGTTTTGGTTACCTAATTGGCTTCTCAATCGGTCGGTATCCCGCAAAAATTTTGATAAAGCCATTCACGCCTTAAAAAAGCCCGCTCGATGGGTCGATAACCTGTTGGGCGTGCGGTTGAAGTGGATGACCGGTTACGCGGGAATACGCGCCACGGCGCTTGCCTGCCTGCTGGTGGCTTTAGCCATGCCACCGATGGAATTTATTCCCTTCTCCGCCAATGGCGCAGGCCTTGCGCTAACGCTGTTTGGCCTGGGGCTTGTCGCACGTGACGGCTTGGTACTTTCGTTAGGCTTTCTGATCACGACCGCGACGTTTTTAGCGATACTCATGTATCTTTTTTAGCCTTTTAAAACGTCACGAGCGAAAGCTAATGCTCTCCAAGTCTGTATTAAGGCCCATCAAGAAGCCCCACCACCAACTGATTGAGCTGCTGCTGAAACTGACCCCCAGGCGATGGGGGCGTTGGGTCTGAGGTGATCACCACCGTCATTTGCCTACTCGGGATGACATACAGCGCCTGACCGCCATAACCTCGGCCGTAATACACTTCCTCACCTGCCAACTGGGTAATAAACCAACCCAAACCATAGCCATCACCTGTCCAGGGCGAGACGCCACGGGCCGCCCATGAATCTTCCACCCAGTCTTCTGGCAGTATGCGTTCCCCATCAATCATGCCATCGTTGCGGTACAGCTCGCCCACCTCTATCAACGCGCGTGGCGAAAGCTGCATATCGTTGCCGCCAAAATAAATGCCCTGAGGGTCGCGCGGCCAGGGCGGGATTGAGATATTGAGCGGATCGCCCACCAGCCGCTTTGCAAGTGCATGGGTAGTTTCACCGCTTGCATAGGTAAGCGTAGCCGAAAGCAGGTGGCTGGTGCCGGTGGAATACAGCATCCGCCCGCCGGGCTCATCGACGAATGGGCGGCTCAGCGCGTCGTTAATCCAGTTGGCGCTTGCCACCCAGGCGCTGTAATTGCCGCCTGAAGTACGCTCTAGCCCCGCCTGCTGAGCCAATAGGTGCTCAACCGTAATATCGCTAACACGTGGATCTAACCCTGAAGGCAGGCGGTCGCCGAATAGCGCCACCATGGGCTGCTCGACGGATTCAATAATGCCTTCTTCAATGGCCGCGCCGGTAACGGCCGCCAGCACGGTTTTGGAAAGCGACTTGATATTGGCTGGCTGCGCAGTGCCGGGGCCACCTTGGTGATATTCATGGATAATCTCGCCATCATAGGCAACTACCACGCTGTGTATGCGGCTTAATTGGCTGGTTTGCTGATCTAGCGTCTGCAGTGCATGCGCTGAAGGTTCATCAGCGGCTGCATAGGCGGTGAGTAACAAAGAAATAACAGCTAACGGAACAAGCCAAGCAGACGCGCGCATCACAACACCTTCGATATAAGTGGCAAAGATTCGAGGTCTAGAAGTAAGAGAGGTTCCACCGCAGATAGCTACTAGACGAAAGAGGACTGTCTGGATCTGAAATGGAGCGCTTCATTATTAAAGGCCATATTTGACATTCTATAGTCATTTTAAGTGTATAATGGTTTATAAATAGACCATTATTTATAGGTTTTCTATGGCGCTCACTCACTCTTTGCTTGCTCCTGGCGAGCTGTCTCAGCAGGTTGGTGCCAACGCACGAGAAGCGCGACTGGCAAAAAACCTTTCTCGTAAAACCTTGGCGCAGATGACGGGTATTTCAGAGTCCACCATCAAACGATTCGAATCCAGTGGGCAAATAACCCTTGATAGCCTGGTGCTCATTGCCACGGCGCTGGGCACCACACGCCAAATTGCCGAGCTATTCAAGCATGAGCACCCCGTATCACTTGAAGAGATCAAGCAGGCAGGGCGTGCCCGGGGGCGAAAATGAAGCGTATTCACACCGTAGAGGTACTGTTGGCAGGTAACCCTGTAGGGGAACTCGTCGCTAGCCGACAGGGCATCTATTTTGCCTATTGCCCGCAGTGGATAGCGGAAAGCCCAATTTAAAGCTAGCGAAAAGTGTATTAAATTTGAGCGACAAAAAGCTCCAAGAGCAAGTAAAGGAATCCGCGCTTATCCGCGTAGTTCCTAGAAGACAGGACGATGAGTAAAATTTTGGAGAGCGTTCTTCAGGATGCCAAGGCTCTACATCGTGCGGGTGGAATTACTAACGTTACCATGCGTGAATTTGAGTCTTTGTGTGTTCCTGAGGTTAAGGTACTAGACGCGAAAGAAATTTCTGGTCTGCGTAAGAAATTAAAAGTCAGCCAGCAAGTCATGGCTGAGTGTGTGAACGTCTCCATGGAGTCTGTTCGCAAGTGGGAAAGTGGAGATAGGACGCCTTCTGGTTCGTCACTACGCTTGCTCAATGTTCTCCGTAGCAAAGGTCTTGAAGTCCTTCGGTAAGCTTATCCGAATGGTCATCCCTTTACCGTGAGTTAGAAATCGATGCCAAGCAGCAGAAAATGATCCAGCAAGCATTCGACGAAAACCGCAAACGCCTTTAACGTGAGCACTGCAGCCACATACGCTCAGCCGCCTTCTGAAGGAAAATGCAGGAATATTACGCAAAGAGGCAGAAAGCCTGCTAGGCTGAAGGCGTTACTTCGAAGTAAGCAACCCTTTGATTTCACCCAAAACGCAAACTAGCAAGGAGCGCCGACATGCGTAATATCATTTATATCGTAGGTCTGATTGTTGTTGTACTGTTCATCCTTTCGATGCTCGGCCTGCGTTAATCGCGCCAATAAAAAGCCCACAGGCAAAACCTGTGGGCTTTTTTGTGCGTGTCTGTTTGTGTTTACGCGAGTACCTTTTTTCACCGCGCTTTAAGCGCAGTCAGCCGCCCCTTGGCCGAACATATCGAACATCAGCTCACGGCCCATGGCCGTCAAAACAAAGCGGCCATATCCATTAAGGGTGGCAGCGCCGCTGGTTTCCAAAATCTCCTGGCAGGCTGCCCACTCAGTTGCCTGCGCGCGCAAGGCGCTAAGTTCACGCTCGGTCAGGCCGCGTTGCGAGAGCGTAATGCTCTCAAGCACATACCCATGGTCATAAAGCATTTCTGCTACCGCTGAAAGGCAGTGGCGAAGGCTACGCTGAGCGTTGGTAGCAGGCGTGTGGCTGGAGTCGTAAACGTACTGTGCATGCATGATGCGATGTCCTGCGAACGGCGCGAGTGAATATGTTGCGGTGCATTGTAAAGCAGGTGGGGTGTTAGACCAAGGTCTAATTTTTAACAATTATCTTTAATTTTTATTGTTTTTAACATAGTGGTAATAATACTTAAATACGCTAAGTTACTTAGTTATGGGTAAGTTGTTAGCCATCTAATGATGTTTTAAGATTCTGATAGTAGACACTATTTTTTTAATTACACACAGTGGCTGCATAGAAATAATTGTGGATGAACATAGCTGGATTATAGGCAGTTTACCTTTAGTTACCTTCCGCTACTTAATTTACCACCGATAGAGCTTAAGTATCGGGTTTAATAGTCGAGAATAAACAACAAGCATAATTAATGTATTCCTCAATGAAGGTCAGCGGTATTTATATGCAAAGCAGGCAAATGATGCTGTAAAGAGCTGCTACGAGGGTTGAAACTGTTAAGGATATATTCGTATGGAAAAATCTCCTGAGCAAACGATTGCCTGCTACCAGTTGCAGTTCGGTCAGTTGGAAAGCATGGTGGCGCAGATGAACCAAGTCAGCAGCTACCTTATTCAGCAGTTTGATGCGCTCTATGTCCAGCTAGGTCGAGGTTAGCGATGAGAGGCGGTAACGTAATTGTTCATTAGTCTCTTTGCATTTAATGCCTGCCGCTCTTGGTAGACATTGTCTTGATCAGAGTCAGTAGTTAAAACATAAAATAGCGTTAAAGTTATCAGCATTTCGGCCGATAAAGCTGTTAATGACGTATGCGTGCCAACAGAACATGGCACCTTTTAAACGGTTTAGTCTTTTGACTGAGGAGCAGCCAGTATGGCATCAATTACCTCCCTTGGCGTTGGATCAGGGTTAGATCTCACCGGCCTGCTGGATGAGCTTCAAAAAGCCGAGCGCGGTAAACTGGAGCCGATTACACAGCAGAAAGCCGATCAGAAAGCCAAGATTTCCGCTTACGGTCAGCTACAAACCTCGCTTAACGCTTTTAACGATGCGGTTGCCAAGATCAATGACCCAAAGCTTTACCAGAGCCTTTCCGCCAATGTGCGTGGCGATGATATTAAAGCCACTACTTCAGCGAGCGCATTACCCGGTAGCTATCGAGTAGAAGTTAGTCAGCTAGCGACATCGGGTTCGCTGGCCTCTACTCGCGTTGACGAGAAAGATCAACCGCTCGATTTGCAAGGCGCTACTTCAATCAAGCTAAATTTTGCGGGCAGCGATTCGGTCGATATCGAGATTAGTGCCGAGAGCTCTCTAAACGATATTCGTGACGCAATTAACGCCAATAAAAACGCCGGTGTGAATGCCACGATTATTAATGATGGCGAAGGTTACCGTTTAGCATTAAGTTCCAAAGCCACTGGCAAAGACGCTTCTATCGATAGTTTTAGCTTTGTAGGCGCGGGCGGGGTAGCAGTTACCGGCCCGTTCGGTGAAGCAACAGAAGTCGGAGCCAAGCGCCAGGGGATGGATGCTTCCCTAACAGTTAACGGCATCGCGATCACCAGCGCTAAAAATCAAGTGGAAGGTGCTATTCAGGGGGTAACGCTTAACCTGGGCGAGTTAAGCCTTGCTGAAGGTGAAAAAGCGACCAGCACGGTTAATATTGAGCGCGATACTTTAAAACAGCGTGAAGCGATTAACGGCTTTGTCAAAGCGTTTAACGATTTAAAAGACACGACAGCCACACTCACTAGCTTTAATGCTGAAAGCGGAGCCGCAGGCGAATTGCTAGGTGATCGAACAATTCGCACCATAGAGTCCCGCCTGCGTAGCGTGCTCACCGGCGGTGTTGAAGGTGGCGAGTTTTCTACGCTAAGCCAGTTGGGCATTACCTTACAGAATGACGGCAAGTTAAAGGTCGATGACGCTAAATTAGACGGCTTGGTCGCTAATAACCCGCAAGCGTTGAGTGCGTTTTTTGCCGGTGATAAAAAAGACGGTGGCTTGGCGGGTAAACTGGCTAGTTCCATTGATCAGATGGTAAGCAGTAACGGCGTATTAAAAGGTGCCATTACGGGCGCTGAGAACAACGTCAAAAGTCTTGATGACCGCTATGCGCGCATGGAGAAAAGCATTGACGCAACGATTTCTCGCTACCGAACTCAGTTCGGCCAGCTCGACGTTATGGTGTCGCAGATGAACAGCATGAGTTCGTACCTCACCCAGCAGTTCGATGCACTGGATGCCCAGCTAGGCCGCAAGTAGTAATTTTATCTAGACCCTTGTAGGAGCGAACGAAGCAGCCCACAGCACTGCCGAAGTAAGGGCGGCTAACGCCGCCATCGCCGAATAAGTTCAGCTCCCACAAAACCAGTTGAGCCAGCTCACCGTGAGAGGCCAACCGTAGTGCGGCGTAACGAGCGAAGCGAGGCACCCGCAACGCAGCGCTGCCGGGGCTGGGCTGGTGGCGCGGCCATCGCCGAATAAATTCAGCTCCCACAAAACCAGTTGAGCCAGCTCACCGTGAGAGGCCAACCGTAGTGCGGCGTAACGAGCGAAGCGAGGCACCCGCAATGCAGCCCACAGCGCTACCAAAGTAAGGGCGGCTAACGCCGCCATCGCCGAATAAATTCAGCTCCCACAAAACCAGTTGAGCCAAATTATTGTGAGAGACCAACCGTAGTGCGGCGTAACGAGCGAAGCGAGGCACCCGCAATGCAGTGCGCAGCGCTGCTGGGGTTGAGGCAGGTGGCGCCGCCTTCGCAGAACAAATTCAGCTCCCACAACCTGCCTGCCCAAGCCGCAAAAGTGATAGCCCTCGCGCGGCCATGCTAACATCCCGGTACTGCGCAGGAGTGCCTATGGCGAATCACTACGACACCGGCTATAAAGAGCTTTTTAGCTACCCAGAGTTTGTCCAGCAACTGCTGGAAGGCTTTGCCCCGCCGGAAATTTCCGAACTGATGGATTTCAGCACGTTAAAACTTCACAGCGGCAATTACATTACGCCCCTGTTTGAAGAAAAGTTTGAAGACCTGGTCTGGTCGGTGCAGGTGAACTGGCAAGGGGCGACCCAAGAGGTTTACCTTTACCTGCTGCTTGAGTTTCAATCCCGGGTAGACCGCACAATGCCCATCCGGCTGATGCATTATGTCGCCTGCTTCTATGACCACCTGTTAAAAGCGAAAGCTACTACGCCCGGCAAGGGCTTGCCGCCCGTGTTCCCTGTCGTGTTATACAACGGCAACCCCCGCTGGACAGCCCCGCAAGATATTTACGACATGGTGCAGCCAGAACCGCCCGCTTTCCTGAAACCGTATCAACCGCATTTGCGCTATTATGTCATTGACGAAGGCGCCTATAGCAATCAGGAACTGGCACAGCGTCATAGCCCTCTAAGCGGTATATTCGGCATTGAGAATGCGGCCACGAGCTGGGAAAGCTTGCAACAGGCGGTTGATCGAATAGTCGCGATTATTCAGGCAGACCCGCATAAACCGCGAATAGACCCTATTATTACCCGTTGGGTGAAGCGCCACATGCAGCGGCTTGGCGCAGGCGTTAACCTTGAAACGCTCACCAGTCTGGTGGAGGACAAAGACATGTTGGCAGAAAACCTGGAAAACCTGGTGAAGAAAGAGCGTCAGGAAGGTCGTCAGGAAGGCCGCCAAGAAGGGCATCAGCAGGGAACTCTGGAAGCTAAACGTAATGCGGCGCGTAAGTTGATCGCGCTCACTGAAATGACGGATCAATTGATTGCCGAGATTGAGGAACTGCCCATTGAAGATGTTGAGAGGCTACGTGCTGAAACACGGCATTAACGAAAGCATCCTCTCTGTTCAGTGCGAAGTCTTGTGAAAATCCTTTAAGCAGCATATTTGGCATTGAGAACGTGGCTACGCGCTGAGTGAAGCGCCGCATGCAGCGGCTTGGCGGGGTAAGGGCGGCTAACGCCGCCATCGCCGAGTGAACTCAGCTCCCACAAAGTGCTGGGCCTGGCATTTGTAAATATTTCTAATCCCCTCGTTACCAACAGTTACATTATTTTTTACTAACTCCCCTAAAGCTTTCCCCTACTGCGCCGTTATTAAGTATAACGGCGCACAACACGTCGAACAGCGGGCCACGTGGCCAGTCTTATTGAAAGGGGAATACCACCATGTCAGTGATCAATACCAACATTACTTCCATGATTGGCCAGTCCAACCTGTCCAAATCACAAAGCTCTCTGGCCACTTCCATGGAGCGCTTGAGCTCTGGCCTGCGTATCAACAGCGCGAAAGACGACGCTGCCGGTCAGGCCATCGCTAACCGCATGAGCGCTCAGATCACTGGTCTGGCCCAGGCACAGCGTAACGCCAATGACGGTATCTCAGTAGCACAAACGGCTGAAGGTTCGCTGAACCAGATCAACGACAACCTTCAGCGTGTTCGTGAACTGACAGTGCAGGCTGGTAACGGCACTAACTCTCAGGACGACCTTAAATCCATCCAGGATGAGATCACCCAGCGTTTGTCAGAAATCGATCGTATTTCTGAACAGACTGATTTCAACGGTGTTAAAGTTCTGGACAGCGATCAGGCCCTGAAAATTCAGGTTGGCGCGAACGATGGTGAAGCCATTTCTGTCAACTTGCAGAAAATCAACTCCAATACTCTGGGTATGGATGGTTTCTCTGTATCGAAAAATAGCCTGAACGTTAGCGAAGCTATCACCCAAGTTACTAATGGTGGTGCTACACCACAGGACGTTGACCTGAGTGCAGCGGCGACGGCTCTTGATGTAGATGCTTCGACACTTTCTCTGCGTAACACGCTAGATGCTAGTGGCAATGCAACGGATCAGTTTGTAGTTAAGTCTGGTGATAACTTTTACGCTGCCTCTGTTGATGATGCGACTGGCGAAGTAGTGCTAAATACCGCTAACGTTGATTACTCTGATCCTGATAGCGGTATTGCTGTTGCTTCCGAGATTAACCTTACAAGCCAACCTGTAAAAGTTGGGGCTGACGCAACAGGTGCAGCTACTGCATTTGTAACGGTTCAAGGCGGTAACTACGCTATTGACGCCGGTGCGCTTGCAAATGGTGGAGACACGCCTACAGAAGACTTCGACTCAACTGCTACCTCAATCGTTCTTAGTGGCGATGCTGCTACGGATAAGTTCGCTGGTGCAAGCACCAATGATCCAATGGCCCTAATCGACAAAGCGTTGAACAAAGTCGACAGCCTGCGTTCCGAGCTGGGTGCGGTTCAGAACCGTTTTGGCGATGCTATCACCAACCTGAACACCAACGAGACCAACCTGTCTTCTGCTCGTTCGCGCATCGAAGATGCCGACTATGCAGTTGAAGTTGCCAACATGACTCGCGCGCAGATCCTTCAGCAGGCGGGTACTTCTGTACTGGCCCAGGCGAACCAGATCCCGCAGTCTGTACTGTCTCTGCTGGGCTAAGCTAGCCCTTGGTGGTGATGAGATAACCATCTTATCAATTGCCTTAATGAACCGGCCCCTAAGGGGGTCGGTTTTTATTTATGCGCTGGTAGCAGGCAGGTTGTTTACTAGGCTGAGTAAGCGGTTATCGATATCACTTGGAGGTTGTTATGCGTCCCGATGACCATGAACGCGTAGCGCTGGAACTGGAAAAAGTAATCCGCGACACGCAAGCCACGATTGATCAAGCAGAAGCGCATGGGCTGGATAAAACCATGTCTGAAGATTACGAACACCTTCTCGATATCCTCGATAGATCCATTAAACAGCAGCGCGAACATACGCTGGCGATGTTGCTGCTTTGAAATTTGAGAATGGTTTTCGCTGTGTCGCCTGCCTGGGTCATTGTCTTCACCGAAACTTTTTTAATGCTTTCGAATAATGCGAATAATGCTAGACTGTTGCAATGATATATTTTTGTAAAATACCTGAGGAGTAAAGATGATGACTGCACTTTCTAGCCTGTTACCCAGTCAAGAGGAGGCCGTTCTTGCCAAGCTATCGAGTAGGGAGCTTGCCGCCTATGTTGAGACACAAGCTTCTACTCAGAAAGTATCCCTCACTGGTAAAGACGGGGAAGCACATCAGGTTGAAGTGCCTGTCAGTGCGCTTCGCCTGCTGGTAGATATACTGACTGAGTTGGGCGATGGCAACATGGTGAAGCTAATTCCCGTGCATGCGGAAATGACGACGCAAGAAGCGGCTGATGCCATGAATATGTCTCGTCCCTCTTTTATTAAGCTGTTGGATGAAAACAAACTCCCGTTCCATCGTGTTGGAAACAGACGCAAGGTAAAGTACTCAGATGTCATGGCGTATAAACAAGGGGTCGATCAAAAGCGGCTTCAGGCATTAGATGAACTATCAGCGCTCGATCAATCATTAAATCTGGGTTACTGATGAGTTCTTGCTACACCGTTGTGTACGATGCCTGTGTGCTTTATCCAGCACCGTTAAGAAGTTTGCTTATTCATTTGGCGATGACTGATTTGTACCGTGCTCGTTGGTCGCGTCAAATACATGATGAGTGGATGCGTAGCTTATTGGCTCAACGTAATGACCTAACATGGGAAAAGCTTGAACGTGTTCGTGACCTGATGGATAGCCATACGCGTGATGCGGTGGTTGAAGGTTTTGAGCCCTTGATTGATGGCTTAACGTTACCTGATCCGGACGACCGACATGTACTTGCTTGTGCTGTTCATAGTAATGCTGAGGCAATTATTACGTTTAATCTTAAAGATTTTCCCAGCGATACGCTCGCCCAGTACGACATCAGGGCCATACATCCTGATGAGTTTTTAATAGATATGTTGGCTTTGAGCCCGGGCAGTGTTGTTCAGGCCGTACAACAGCACCGCAGAAGTTTGAAAAAACCGCCCTTTACCGCTGATGAGTATCTTGATCTACTCCTAAATCAAAGGCTTCCTGAAACGGTGAGTGAACTCAGATCTTTTCGGCTTTTATTATAAAAGTAGATGTTATAGAGGTTGAGAAAATTCGTCCCTGAAATCATTGCCCGCGCTGAAGCGCACTAGCTGGATAAAATCATGCTGAATGATC
The DNA here is from genome assembly GCF_052376775.1 of Halomonas sp. AOP43-A1-21. Taxonomy (NCBI): domain Bacteria; kingdom Pseudomonadati; phylum Pseudomonadota; class Gammaproteobacteria; order Oceanospirillales; family Halomonadaceae; genus Halomonas; species Halomonas sp. AOP43-A1-21. Next base: position 69,440 of record NZ_JBQSWC010000011.1, read on the forward strand.
ACGACTATTTCCTCAACATGCTCGATCAAGCAGCGTGACTATACGTTAGCGATACTAAAAGCAGGCGACCGCTAGCCGCTATTTTGACACATTTAACTCATATTTTGCCTTTCGCACTTTCCCTTTCCCTCGCATCATTGCACTAATTGCTTAGCCCATTAAAATTGCTTTTTGTTCTGACTAGCTGATACTTACCGTCTTGTAAAAAGTAGTGGGAATTAAGCAATGAACGCACATACGCTGGCATTGACCCTGGCCATTGCGGCAGGTTGGTTAAGCTTTAATACGCTAGTGGTCGTGGGTTATTTCTTTTTCTGCAAGAAAGAGGCGCTGGGGTTGGCTGCCGGGCGGGATAGCTTTTGGCTAACCGTTGCGGGTAAACGTGCGAGACAGTCAGCAGTTTCTACACGCGCTAAGCCAAGCCCTGTGCCAGTAAAAGAAAGCGCGGCAGTGGCTAAACCGACGCCCTCTGCAGAGCTGGATAGCGCTCCTCCTTCTCCTCCTCCCACACTGCCACCTAGTGCCTCGTATTCTCTGTTTGTCATTTTTGATCAGCCGGGCCCTGAACTTAACCAAAAGATCTATGCTCTGCTGCAAACATGGGAGGCGCGTTATGACGCTTCGCTTCAGTTATATATAGCTTCAGGTGTCACTCCACAAAATCCGATACGCATAGCCAACGCCTACCCACCGGGTATTATGCCTGCCGAAGAAGTGTTTTTGGAGGAGGCGAACTTAGTCGGTGGAATAAGCCTGATTGTTGAAAAGCCCAAGCGCAAACGCGGCTTCGATAAGGTGCAGCTGGGCAAGCTGGTCGAGTTGAGTGAAGAATTTGCCACACTGGGCGGATCGATACTCGATGAAGAGCGTCAGCCAGCCTCACGTAAAACCTTCAAAAATATCACTGGCGGTTAAAAATCCGTTTATTAGCTGCACGACGGGTTCATTCATCTGCGGCTACAATTGGCTATCAAGGGCAGTATCCTGGTGTGTCAGCAATAGCGCGTATGCTTTTATGTAATCTCTAATAACTCTGATGCATAAAAACTATTTTTAATATTCTTTTTTGTGTTTATGATGCATGCATAGCTGATCCGTTGCTTATTAAAGCCTGCCCAGCCTACCCCCTATCACCCGTGCAAATGATCTTTGCCAATGAGGATGCCAACTGATGACTCGAACACGCCGTTTAAACGTATTAGTCGCGGTACTTTCATTAAGCCTAGCCAGCGGTTTTGCTGCTGTGCAGGCTCATGCCGATACGCTGAAGGTGGGGATGTCCGGCGGCTATTTTCCGTTTACCTTTGTTGAGCGCGATGAACTCAAAGGCTTTGAGGTTGATGTAATGAATGCGGTGGGCGAGATCACCGGCGACGACGTTGAGTTTGTGACGGCGAGCTTCTCTGGGTTAGCCGGCATGCTGGATTCTGGGCGCATCGATACCATTGCCAACCAGATTACGATCACGCCTGAGCGCGAAGCCAAGTACGTATTTACCGCCCCTTATGTGTATGACGGCGCGCAGGTGGTGGTTCGTGCGGGTAACGAGTCTATTGAGGGCGTAGAAGACCTTTCCGGTAAAACGGTGGCGGTTAACCTGGGCTCTAACTATGAGCAGTTGCTGCGCGAGCTGCCCAATGCGGCCGAGATTGATATCCGCACCTACGAGTCAAACGTCGAGCAGGATGTAGCGCTGGGGCGTATCAACGCGTTCGTTATGGACCGCGTGAGCGCCACTCAGGTGATTAAAGAGCGCGGATTACCTCTGGCGCTTGCTGGCAAGCCCTTCACGGTAATCGAGAATGCGCTGCCGTTTCGTAATAATGAACAAGGCAATGCTCAGCGTGACCGGGTAGATGCAGCGTTAACCGAGCTGCGTGAGAACGGCACGTTACGCGAGCTATCGGAAAAGTGGTTTGATGTCGATATCACGCAGCAGGCGGAATAAACGCTACCCTGTAGTAACGTCGGCCGTGGGTAATCCACGGCCGTTTGCTTATAAGCGATGCTGACATGCTAAACCTGGAATATATGTGGGGACTGTTACCGGTCCTTCTAAGCTATTTGCCGCTTACCCTTCAAATGGCGACTATCGCCATGCTGCTGGCGCTGATACTCGCCTCTTTACTGGCCGTGATTCGCGTTACCCGTGTGCCGCTTTTAAACGGCTTTGCGCTGCTGTTTATTTCGTTTTTTCGAGGCACGCCGCTATTAGTGCAGCTGTTCCTGTTTTATTACGGCTTGCCTCAGCTGGTTGAGGCGTTGGTATCAATTAACGGTGTAACGGCTGCCGTCATGGGGCTGACGCTGCACTTCTCGGCTTACATGGCCGAGTCGATACGTGCCGCTATCGTGGGGATTGACCGTAGCCAAACCGAAGCGGCGCTATCGATTGGCATGACTCAGCCACAGCTGATGCGGCGTATTATTCTGCCTCAGGCTACCCGTGTGGCTACGCCAACGTTGATGAACTACTTCATTGATATCATCAAGGCAACGTCGCTGGCCTTTACGCTGGGCGTCACAGAGCTAATGGGGGCAACCCAAAAAGAGGCCGCCAGCAGCTTTTTATACCTGGAAGCCTTTTTGCTCGTGGCGGTTATTTACTGGGTGGTGGTGGAAATACTCTCGTGGGGCCAGCGCCGCTTGGAAATTTATCTGAATAGGGCGTATCAACGATGATCTCGCTTGAAGCCGTCACCAAGCGTTTTGGTAAGCAAAACGTATTTGCCGATATTGATTTAACCCTTGAGCGGGGCGAAATCATTGTGATTATCGGCCCTTCAGGCACCGGCAAATCAACCCTTTTACGCTGCATTAATTTTTTGGAGCGCCCGGACTCGGGGCGCATCACCGTTGGTGATCTGCGGGTGGATGTGCAGAAGGCCAGCCGCGCCGATATTTTAAAGCTGCGTAGACGGACGGCGTTTGTGTTTCAGAACTATGGCCTGTTCGCCAATAAAACGGCGCTTCAGAACATCAGTGAGGGCATGATCGTCGTGGATAAACTGCCCAAGGAAAAAGCCCATGCGCGAGCAAGAGAGATTCTCAAGCGTATTGGCCTGGCCGATAAGGCCGATGCTTATCCGGCGGCACTTTCCGGCGGCCAGCAGCAGCGCGTTGGCATTGGCCGGGCAATGGCCGCCAACGCCGATGTGATTTTGTTTGATGAGCCCACCTCTTCACTAGACCCGCAATGGGTAGATGAAGTGCTGAGCTTGATGAAGCAGCTTGCCACTGAACAGCAGACCATGATTATCGTGACCCACGAAATGCAGTTTGCCCGAGACGTGGCGGATAGGGTGATTTTTATGGATGAAGGGCAGATCATTGAGCAAGCCCCGCCCGAGGAATTGTTCACCGCACCTAAAGACCCGCGTACGCAGCACTTTTTGCGTAAAATACTTGCCCCGACGGGCCAGCCCCTGCCCTAAAAAGGCTTGAAGGGCGTTTTATAATGCGCTAGCAAGGGCGCTTTACGCGTGATAGACTACGCCATCCTCTCAGACAAGACCCGTGGGCGGGCAGCCAGATTGACTGCCGGTCACACACTTTGACTTAGCTTAATTGCTCGTCAAATCAATTGGTTGTTAAGGAAGTCGTGTGGTGGGCACCTTTAATAGTGAGCACATCAGCGGCGCATACATAGTTAATCCGTTGCCGAATTAGCGGCAACCTTTATTCTCCAAGGAGATACCTGTGGCGAACAGCAAGCAAGCACGCAAGCGCGCCCGCCAGGCCGAGACTCGTCGCGTCCTGAAAGCCAGCCAGCGCAGCATGGTCCGCACCTATATCAAGCGTGTGATCAAAGCGATTGGCACTGGCGACCACGCTAAGGCGATGGAAGAGTTCAAGGCAATGCAGCCGGTCGTTGACCGTATCGCTGATAAGGACGTGCTTTCCAAGAAGAAAGCAGCGCGCCTGAAAAGCCGTTTGAACAAGCGTATTAAGGCTCTGGCGGCGTAAGCCGGCAGGCGCCATAAAAAAAACCGGCTGCGGCCGGTTTTTTTGTGTCTGATGGTTTTATCCTGGCTTTGTATGAAAAGTCGGTGAGCGAAGATCAGGCAAGGCAAAAATCGGCGAAAAAACGGAGTTTACAGGGTGTAAATGAGTATTTTGAGCCGATTTTTAACGCAGCATGATCGAGCGTAAGCAGTTTTCATACGAAGCCTAGCGCCCCTTGATGGGTATTGGTTGCCAGCGCCCATGGATCAAAAAAATGACCCAAAGCACGCCCCCTGACGAAACCTCTACCACGCTGGATGTGCCGCCATGCCGTGGGCTAATGCGCTCAGGGCTGGTGGTGAGTGCCATGACCATGCTTTCGCGCGTATTGGGATTGGTGCGCGATGTGGTGGTCGCGACCCTGCTCGGGGCGGGCGATGGCGCGGACGCGTTTTTTGTGGCTTTCAAGATTCCTAACTTTCTACGCCGTCTGTTTGCCGAAGGCGCCTTTAACCAGGCCTTTGTGCCGGTGCTTTCCGAATACTCGACCCAGCGCAGTAAGCAGGAGATCCGCGAGCTTTTAAACGCGGTGGCGGGTAGTTTAACGGCGTTGCTGGCCCTGATCACCGCAATTGCGATGCTGTGCGCGCCTTGGCTGATCTGGGTATTTGCCCCAGGTTTTGGTAGCGACCCTGACAAGCACGCGCTGACGGCCGATATGCTGCGGCTGACGTTCCCGTATTTGCTGCTTATTTCGCTCACGGCATTTTCAGGCAGCGTACTCAATACCTGGAACCGCTTTGCGGTGCCTGCGTTTACCCCGGTTTTGCTCAATCTTTCACTGATTGGGGCGGCGCTATTTTTAATGCCGCTAATGGAAGAACCCGCCATGGCCCTGGCCTGGGGTGTGCTGATTGCCGGGGCTGCCCAGTTGGTTTTCCAGGTGCCGTTTTTAATGCGCTTAGGACTCATGCCCACGCCCTGGCCAAATTTTGCCCACGACGGCGTTAAGCGTATTTTAAAGCTGATGGCCCCCGCGCTGTTCGGGGTATCGGTATCGCAAATCAACTTATTGCTGGATACCGTATTGGCTTCGCTGCTTGCCGCGGGTAGCGTCTCCTGGCTTTATTACTCTGATCGCCTGGTCGAGCTGCCGTTGGGTGTGTTTGGCGTGGCGATTGGCACGGTCATTTTGCCTGCGCTTTCCAAGCGCCATGCCTCGCAGTCCAAGGAGCATTTTGCCGCCATGCTCGACTGGGCGATTCGTGTGGTGCTGCTGTTAGGCCTGCCCGCTGCGCTGGCGCTGGCCGTCTTGGCGGAACCTCTGTTGATTACGCTGTTTCACTATGGCGCAATGACCGATAACGATATTCAAATGGCGGCGATGAGCCTGCGCGCCTATGCCTTTGGCCTGGTAGCCTTTATGTTGATCAAGGTATTGGCGCCTGGTTTTTTTGCCCGCCAGGACACCAAAACGCCGGTTAAGGTGGGTATCATCGCCATGGTCGCTAATATGGTGTTCAACCTTATTTTGATCTGGCCGCTGGCCCATGCCGGCCTGGCGTTAGCCACCGCGCTTTCGGCATTTTTGAATGCTGGTCTGCTGGGGTACTTGTTGCACAAACAGGGTGTGTTGGTGTTTCAGCCGGGCTGGGGGCGTTATGCGGTGCAGCTGCTGGGGGGCAGCGCGTTAATGGCGGTCGCCCTCTATGTAGTGTCGCCTGGGTGGCAGGAATGGCTTGGGTTTAGCCTGTGGCAGCGGGTTGCCTGGGTGAGTGGCCTGGTCGGATTGGGCGGTTCGCTTTACTTTGTCTGGCTGGCGGCGTTTGGTTTGCGGCCGCGGCATTTTAAGATGCAAAGCTAAATCGATACGTTGAAACGTAGAGAGTTAGACATATATTAGCGTAGGTTCGCTATAATCAGAGGTTTTTATGCCTCGCCTAAGCCTGATAAGGCCTGGGAGCGGCAAATTATTAACGGCTGAGGTGCCATGCGCGTCATTCGAGGACTGCACAATCTGGCGGCGGCACAACGTGGCTGCGTCGCTACCATTGGTAATTTTGACGGCGTGCATCGTGGCCATCAGGCGATTTTGCAGCAGTGCCGTGAACATGCCGCACGCCTGAACGTGCCGTTAACGGTGGTCGTGTTTGAGCCCCAGCCGCGTGAGTATTTTGCCGGCGACCAGGCCCCGCCACGCTTGACGCGCCTGCGTGAAAAGGTGCGTCTATTAGGCCAGTACGGCGCTGAGCAGGTATTGTGCCTGCCTTTCAATAACGCGCTTAGAAGTCTGACCGGGCGTGAATTTATTGATCAGGTGTTGATCAAAGGGCTGAATGTTAAGCATCTGGTGGTCGGCGATGACTTTCGTTTTGGCTGCGACCGGCAGGGCGATTTCGCGCTGTTGGCGGCGGTAGGCGAAGAGCGCGGCTTTGGAGTGGAGCATACCCGAACCTTTACGGTCGAGAATGAGCGTGTTTCAAGCTCCCGGGTGCGTACCTTGCTTGCCAGCGGTAACTTCGCCGTGGCGGCAAGCCTGCTGGGCCGGGCTTACTCGCTTGAAGGGCGTGTGGTGCGTGACCAACAGCTGGGCCGCACTATCGGCGTACCCACGGCGAATCTGCCCTTGTTGCCTCAGCCATTAACTCTGCGCGGCGTGTATGCCGTTGGGGTGACGCTTGAAAACGGCCAGCGCCATTATGGGGTCGCCAACGTAGGTTTTCGACCCACGGTGGGTTCCAAACGGCCCACTCTGGAAGTGCACCTATTTGATTTTGATGGTGATCTTTACGACAAGCGCATGACAGTATTTCCCTGTGCGCGGCTTCGTGGGGAAGTGAAATTCGACAACTTTGATGCGCTAAAAGCGCAAATTGAGCGCGATCAGGGTCAAGCGCATCGCTACTTTGCGACGGCAGTCACTGACCGTACTACCGCGCTACCGCTGGCCTCGGCCCCGCTTGGGCGTGAGGCCATGATTTCAAATACAGTGGTTTCCAAGACAACGGTTTCCAAGACAACGGCTTCCAAGACAAATTCTTCTGATCCTTCTTCGGCGGATGACGCTGCCGATACTAACAACGGCTGACCGAACCATGGACTATAAGCACACGCTAAACTTGCCTGAAACCGACTTTCCCATGCGTGGCATGCTGCCCAAGCAGGAGCCGGGGCGTGTTTCACGCTGGCAGGATATGAACCTGTACCAGCGCCTGCGCGAAGCGCGCGCAGGTGCACCGCTGTTTGTACTGCACGATGGCCCTCCCTACGCCAACGGCAGTATCCATATTGGTCACGCCGTTAATAAAATTTTAAAAGATATTATCGTTAAGTCGAAAAACCTGGCGGGCTTTGACGCCCCTTACGTGCCGGGCTGGGACTGCCATGGTCTGCCGATCGAGCACAAGGTAGAAACCACGCACGGCAAACACCTGGCGCCTGAAAAAGCCCGTGAGCTGTGCCGTGAATACGCCGGTGCTCAGGTTGAAACGCAGCTAGCTGACTTCGTGCGCCTGGGGATCATTGGCGACTGGAATCATCCTTACCGCACCATGGACTACGCCAATGAAGCGGGGGAGATTCGCGCATTAGCCGACATGGTTGAAGCGGGCTACGTCTTCAAAGGCCTGAAGCCGGTCAACTGGTGCTTTGACTGCGGCTCGGCCCTGGCGGAGGCGGAAGTCGAGTATCAGGACAAGAAGTCAGATGCGATCGATGTTGCCTTCCCGGTGGAAGATGCCGACAAGCTTGCCGCTGCGTTTGGCCTGAGCGAGCTGCCCAAGCCGGCGGCAGTCGTGATCTGGACCACCACGCCTTGGACGATTCCTGCCAACCAGGCGCTCAACGTTCACCCCGAATTTACCTACGCGCTGGTGGATACCGGCGAGCGCCTGCTGCTGCTTGCCGAAGAGCTGGTGGAAAGCTGCCTTGAGCGCTTTGGTTTACAAGGTGAGGTCATTGCCACCACTCAAGGCGAAAAGCTTGATCTGATCAACTTCCGCCATCCGTTCTATGATCGCCTGTCACCTGTTTACCTGGCTGATTATGTCGAATCGGAAGTGGGCAGTACCGGTATCGTTCACTCTGCGCCTTCGTACGGCCTGGATGACTTCAATACTTGCCGCGCCCACGGCATGAGCTTTGACGACATGCTGAACCCGGTGCAGGGCAACGGCGTGTACGTTGATGATCTGCCGTTCTTTGGCGGCCAGATGATCTGGAAAGCCAACCCCAACATCGTCGCCAAGCTTGAAGAAGTGGGTGCGCTGATGGCCCACAAGCCCATCGTGCACAGCTACATGCACTGCTGGCGCCACAAAACGCCGGTCATCTACCGCGCGACGGCCCAGTGGTTCGTGGGCATGGATATTCAGGGGAAAGACGGTAAAACCCTGCGTGAGCGTGCGCTGGAAGGTATCGAAGCGACTCAGTTCACCCCCGCCTGGGGCCAGGCGCGTCTGCACAGCATGATCGCCAACCGCCCGGACTGGTGCATTTCGCGCCAGCGTAACTGGGGCGTGCCGATTCCGTTCTTCCTGCACAAGCAAACCGGCGAGCTGCATCCACGCACTGTTGAGCTGATGGAAGAAGTCGCCAAACGCGTACAGGAGCAGGGCATCGATGCCTGGTTTAGCCTGGATGCCGCCGAGCTGCTGGGTGCTGAAGCCGCCGAGTACGACAAGATCACCGATACGCTGGACGTCTGGTTTGACTCGGGTACCACGCACCGCCATGTGCTGCGCGGCTCACATCCGCATGGTCATGAAAGCGGCCCGCGAGCTGATCTGTATCTGGAAGGCTCTGATCAGCACCGCGGCTGGTTCCACTCGTCGCTACTGACCGGCTCGGCAATCGACGGCCATGCGCCATACCGTCAGCTGCTGACCCACGGCTTTACCGTCGACTCGCAAGGCCGCAAGCAGTCCAAGTCGCTGGGCAACGTCGTCGCGCCGCAGTCGGTGATGGACAAGCTGGGCGCGGATATTCTGCGCCTCTGGGTGGCCTCGACCGATTACTCAAATGAAATGGCCGTGTCGGATGAGATCCTCAAGCGTACAGCGGACGTATATCGGCGTATTCGCAACACGTCGCGCTTTCTGCTGGGTAACCTGACCGGCTTTGACCCGGCGCGCGATATGGTGGCCTTTGACGATATGATCGCTCTGGATCGCTGGGTCGTCGATCGCGCACTGCAGCTGCAGGAGCGCATTCAGAAAGCGTATGAAGAGTACCGCTTCCTGGACGTTTACCAGCAGGTTCACACTTTCTGTTCGCGCGATCTGGGCGGTTTCTACCTGGATATCATCAAGGATCGTCAGTACACCACTCAGCCCGATTCGCTGGCACGCCGCAGCTGCCAGAGTGCGCTTTATCACGTCATCGAGGCGTTATCTCGCTGGGTTGCACCGATCCTCTCCTTCACCGCCGAAGAGATCTACGAGCATATCCCAGGCAAGCGTGGCGATAGCGTACTGCTGGAAACCTACTATACCGGCCTGACTCCCCTTGATGCTGGCGCCGAGATGGGCCGCGAGTACTGGGAAGCTGTGCTTGAGGTCAAACAGGCGGTGAATAAGCGCTTGGAAGAAGCGCGCAGCGAGGGCGCCATCAAAGGCTCGCTGGATAGCGAAGTTACCCTGTATGTCAGCGATGAACTCAATGTATTGCTGTCACGCCTGGGCGATGAGCTGCGCTTTGTGCTGATTACTTCGGAAGCGACCCTCAAGCCGCTTGCGGATGCCGATGCATCCGCCTATAGCGAGCTTGACGGGCTCAAGGTAGCAGTTGTGGCCAGCACGTTTGATAAGTGCGAACGTAGCTGGGAGCGTCGCCCAGACGTGGGTACGCATCCTGAACACCCCACGCTCTGTGAGCGCTCGATCCTTAACCTGCCGGATGGCCCGGGTGAGGTGCGTCGCTATGCCTAAGCCTGAACCTGTCGCCTCCACAAGCACTCGGCCGCCCATGCGGCAGCCGTTGCGCTGGTTGTGGCTGGCCGTCGCTGTGATTGTGCTGGATCTGGCCACCAAGGCGATTGCCAGCAGTCAGCTGGGGTATCTGCAGCCGGTGGAAGTGCTGCCGTTTTTCAATCTGACGTTAATACATAACACCGGGGCGGCGTTCAGCTTTCTAGGCACTCACCCGGGCTGGCAGCGTTGGTTTTTCGCCATTATTGCCATAGGGGCAAGCGTGGGCCTGACCATCTGGCTTTCACGGGTCAGGGCGGATGAAAAGCTGCTGGCCATTTCACTGCCGCTGATCATTGGTGGGGCGCTGGGTAATCTGTATGACCGTCTGGTGCATGGCTACGTGGTCGACTTTCTATCGTTTCATGTGGCCGGCTGGTACTACCCAGCATTCAACGTGGCGGATATTGGTATTGTCTTAGGCGCCATCGGATTAATCTGGGAATCAGTCATGGGTGAGCGACGTCGTAAGAAAGCTCATCGGACTGTGACCTGATCGAAGAGTGGTTTAATCAACCCGCGGTCTCACCCACGAGGTCTACGGCCGCGGTGTCACCCAATAGCGAGCAGAGTAATGAGCGATTACCTAATTGACGACGGGATGGAAGTGACGCTGCACTTCACCTTAAAGCTTGAAGATGGCACGGTGGTGGATTCAACCAAAGAGAAGGCACCGGCTGTCTGCCAGTTCGGCGATGGCAATCTGCCGCCAGGCTTTGAGCATCCCATTAAAGGCATGGCCGCGGGCCAAAGCGGGACGTTTCAAATAACTCCCGAGCATGCGTTTGGTCAGCACAATCCACAGAATATTCAGACGCTCAAACGGGCCGATTTCGGTGATGAAGAGCCTGAACTGGGGATGGTCATGTCGTTTGCCGATAAAGCGGGAACGGAATTGCCTGGTGTGGTCAAAACCATTGAAGGTGATCGCGTAGAGGTGGACTTTAACCATCCGCTGGCAGGGCGTACATTAACGTTTGAAGTCGAGATTCTCGACGTTAAGCCCGTCACTACGCACTAGTTTATTATTCACTAGCGATGCGTTTACGCATCAAGGCGCTATTATGCAATCGACGCAAGCACAGCCCATACAGATCAAATTGGCCAATCCGCGTGGTTTTTGTGCCGGCGTGGATCGCGCTATCGATATCGTCAACCGAGCCCTCGACGTGTTTGGACCGCCCATTTATGTCCGTCATGAAGTGGTGCATAACCGCTTTGTGGTGGAAACCCTGCGCGAGCGTGGGGCTGTCTTCGTGGAAGAACTCGACGAAGTGCCGGATGACGTGATCGTGATTTTTTCGGCCCACGGTGTTTCTCAGGCTGTTCAAACCGATGCCGACCGGCGTGGGCTGAAAGTATTTGATGCTACCTGCCCGTTAGTTACAAAGGTGCATTTGGAAGTGCTGCGCTACGCCAAGCGTGGCCATGAGTGCGTGCTGATCGGGCATGCGGGCCATCCGGAAGTAGAAGGCACCATGGGACGTTACGATACGGCTCACGGCGGACATATCTATTTGGTGGAAGATGAACAGGACGTTGCCAATCTGGTCGTCAACGACCCTTCCAAGCTGGCCTTCGTGACGCAAACGACGCTTTCGATGGACGATACGGCCAAGGTCATCGACGCTTTGCGCGACAAGTTTCCCGAGATCAGCGGTCCGCGTAAGGACGATATTTGCTACGCCACGCAAAACCGCCAGGACGCAGTGCGCGAGCTTGCCGCCGACAGTGACTTGGTGCTCGTTGTAGGAAGTCCCAATAGCTCAAACTCCAACCGCCTGCGTGAGCTTTCCGAGCGCATGGGGACTCCAGCGTACCTGATCGATAATGCCGATCAGATTGACGCCGCCTGGCTTGAGAACGTTGGCCGTATCGGCGTTACGGCTGGCGCAAGCGCTCCGGAAGTGCTGGTTAAAGGGGTTATCGCCAAGCTGCAATCCCTAGGCGCTGCCATGCCTGAAGAGCTGCTTGGCCGGGAAGAGAACATTACGTTCTCCATGCCTAAAGAGCTTCGTGAGCAGGTAATCGTCAGCAGCTAATGCACTGCGCATCGGTTTCCGACATACTGAAAGTGTATGCGGTGGCCTGAGCAGGAGCATTATTTGACGTTTTATCTCTACGCTTTACGCGCTGGTGGCAAGCCAAAGTGCCAGCGCGGTTTTACGCTTATTGAGCTTGTGGTGGTAATGGGCATTATCAGCCTCATTGCGGCCATGGCCTATCCTATCTATACCCGTCACCTTCAAGCCTCCCTGCGTACCGATGCACATGCGGGGTTGATGCAGGCAGCCGCTGAGCTGGAACGCTGCAACTCCCGCATGTATACCTATCATGAGTGTGACATTCCCTCTCAATCTCCCGGCAAGCGCTACACCCTTACGCTTTCAAAAGAGGAGGGGGATGGCTATCTGCTAAGCGCTTCTACGCTTCAAGACGATGGTTGCGAAACGGCTATTACGCTTAATAGTCGAGGAGAACGCTTACCCAAGGATTGCTGGTAAATGCAGCGCGAACGCGGGTTCACGCTGGTTGAGGCACTGATTGCCTTGGCGCTTTTAGCGTTTGGGCTTATGGGAGTTGCGGCAATGCAATTAACCTCGCTGCAAAGTGCCTCGACCGGCTATCAATACTCGGCCGCGAGCTTGGCGGCTGTCGATATGCAGGAGAGCGCCTGGGGACAGCTTGCAACAACACAGAATTGCCGCCGCATTGATCTTGCTAGCCTGAGAAGCGCTTGGCGGGCTCAGTGGTTTGAAGGTCTTGATGCGCCGCTTGAAGGCTCCGCGGGTGAGGTTGAGCGCAGCGTGGTTGATGGACGCTGTCACTTTACCGTCTCCATTACGGTTAACGCCTGGCCTTCACAAGAGGCGCATGAGCTCCTTGATTACGTATTTACACTGCCGTTAAGTGAGGGGGCGTAGTGGTCAATACACGCCAAGCGGGTTTTACGCTAGTTGAAGTCATGGTCGCCATGGTAATCGGGGCGGTTATTATTCTAGGCGCTGGGCAGCTTTTATTAACCACGGTGACCACCTTTACTCGTGTGGAGACGATCAGTCGTCAGCAGGAAGCCATTATCTTTGCTGCCGAGGCATTAACGCGAGACGTTCGCCACGGTGCAGGAAGCCGCTATGAGATTAGCCAATCGTTAGTTAACGATAACACCTGCGCGCTACGCCGAAATGGCCAGCCATTGATTGAGGGGCTTTATAAAGGCAGCCGTGATTGCCATACCGTTAATCTTTTTGAACAAGATGTTCAGGGCGTAGCGGGGCTGCACCGTATAACCTTGCGTTTTGCAGATTCAAAACAAGCGCCCTTTATATGGCACGTGATGCAGCGAAGCCAAGTAGTTACTCCCACAGGCGTTAGCTTATGAAGCATCAGCAAGGAGCTGCATTAGTCGTTGTAATGGCGATGCTTTCCGCGGCGCTGTTACTCGGTGTCGCTGGCATGCAGTCAGCACTCGTTGATGAGCGTTTGGCAGGGAATTTCCGTTCCTCGGTGCAAGCGCAGATGATCGATGAAAGCCTGCTGGCTGCGTTGGCGGATAGCCATCGTTCAGCCCAGCGGGACGCTTTTTTAAACCAAGTAACTAAAGCGCCCCAGGCGCTGAGCGCTGGGGATCATTACCGCCTTCAGCCAGAAGAGCTCGATGCGTTATTGGATGTAGGCGCGTTTGAGGCATTTCTCAGCCGTTTAGCTGTGGGCCGTGATACCGCTCAACAGGATCCTCTAGCAGAAGGTATCGCCATCGATATCAAGAAACTCAGCAATGATCGAGTGGCGATTACCGCCAGCCGCCATGGGCAAGTTCCCGATGACGCATTGGTCACGCAGCTTGAATTTTTCAAGACTGACGCCGAGCCACAATGGCAGCTGGCAGGCTTACGCTAATGCTATTCGCCACGCGTAAATCAGCGCGTTATGATAGGCCTATTTGCCCAAGAGCCTAAACACAATGAGTCAAACTGCCAAAACCCGCGTCCTAACCGGTATTACGACTACTGGTACACCGCACTTAGGCAACTACGTTGGTGCGATTAAACCGGCCATAGAAGCAAGCCAGGACCCCAACGTACAATCGTTCTATTTTCTGGCGGATTATCACGCCCTGATCAAATGCCAGGACCCGAAGCGCGTACAAGAGTCACGCCTGGAAATTGCCGCTACCTGGCTGGCGCTTGGGCTGGATACCGACAACGCAATCTTTTACCGCCAGTCTGACTTGATTGAAGTTCAAGAGCTCTCCTGGATGCTTTCCTGTGTGTGCGCCAAGGGGCTCATGAACCGTGCCCATGCCTATAAGGCAGCCGTGGCTGAGAACGAGGAGGCGGGCGACCAGGATGCTGATAAAGGCGTCACCATGGGCCTGTTTGGCTACCCGGTATTGATGGCTGCCGATATTTTGATGTTCAACGCCAACAAGGTGCCGGTAGGGCGCGACCAGATTCAGCATATCGAAATGGCGCGCGACATGGCTGGTCGATTCAACCACCTTTATAAAGGTCAGTACTTTACTCTACCCGAAGCCGTAGTAAGTGAAACGGGCGAGGTGTTGAAAGGCCTGGATGGGCGCAAGATGTCCAAAAGCTATAACAATACGATCCCGCTGTTTTCACCTGAAAAAAAGCTTCAAAAGCTGGTGCGTAAAATCAAAACCAACTCGCTTGAGCCCGGCGAACCTAAAGATCCGGATACCTGCACGCTGTTCCAGATTTATTCAGCGTTTGCCAATGAAAGCGAAACGGCCGCCATGCGCGAACAATATGCCGCGGGTATCGGCTGGGGAGATGCCAAAAACCAGGTGTTTGAGTATCTCAATGCGCATCTGAGCGAACCCCGAGAACGTTATTACAGGCTAATGGAAGATCCCGCCCATATTGAAGCCGTATTGCAAAAAGGTGCGCAGCGGGCGCGTGAAGAGGCAGCCAAAACTATGGATCAGCTTCGTTCAGCGGTGGGACTCGGCCGCTTTATTTAAATAGTAAAAGGCGCCACCTACTAAAAACCCCTTCCAGTTGGTTCTGTATAGTACCTAGAACTGTGTAATTTTGATAAAAACCCCCTTAATTGGGGGTTTCTTTTTCCTGAAGAATGAACTATATGTATAGTGAATACTGTGTAATATGTGTAGGGCATCAAGGATGTTTGCAACGAAGGTTACAGCCAAGGTAGTTCAGGACAAAAGTGGAGTGGCCACAGAGATTCCGGTCATTCTGACTGACCAAGGGGTTTTGGGGTCAGTCACAGATTATGTGCTTAGCCTTCACCTAAACGGCATCTCACTTTCAACAATCACTAACCATATTCAGTCGATTAGGCTCCTCATCGAGTTCATGAGTGCCAACGAAGGCATGTTCGATGAACCCGAAGCGTTGTTCGCGGCCTTTGTCCGACGGCTCTACAGCGGCACCATCGGTGAAGATGGATTGGATCCCTCTGGCCTTTATTGGATACCGGCCAGTAATAGCACGATACATCGACACATCAGCAATCTGACGAATTTCACCAATTGGCTCTCGGACAAAGGTCTGGGCAAGCCTCTTAATACCTTGCGGACAGCCACTCGACATGAGGAGCGCATCCAGTATGCCGCTTGGTTTAGGCGCAACCAGAACGATTTCCTCGGACACATCAAAGACAAGTCGATCAACAATACTGTCAAGAGAGCCCGCAGCATCAAGGGCAGAACGCCTCTGGCAAGAACCAATGACGATGCCATTGCCTTCCCTACGGGAAAGTTTGAAGACTTCTACATGAATGGCTTGGGAGGAGCCAAAGACCCGCGAGTTGCGCTGCGGGACAAGCTTATCTTGCTCCTGATGCACGCGGCCGGGTTGAGGCGTAGCGAAGCACTGTTGCTTTGGGTCACAGATGTCTTCGAGGACCCCTCCGATCCGGATCGGGCAATCGTGAGGATCTACAACGAGATAGAAGGTAAGGCACCTGAAGGATGGAAGTCCCGAAAAGGGATAAAAACCCGCAAGGCGTACCTCCAGGAAAAATATTCACGCATACCGCGTCAGGAGATGCAAAACACCCAGCATCTCGGCTGGAAATCCAAAACCCTGGATCACAAAGATGGTTATCTGGAGGCGTATTTCTTCCCGCAGGAGTTTGCTCGGATATTCATGTTGCTGTGGCGACAGTATTTGGTTTTCCGTGCATCGTTGGGGTGCTATCACCCCTATGCGTTTATCAGCTTCGACTCTCGCTATCTGGGCAATCCCTATACCTACAACGCCTTCACCCAAAGCTACGCGGCTGGATTAAGACGAATTGGCCTCGAACCCAACAAGAGCGTAGGACTCGATCCTCATGGTCATCGCCACAATTATGGCCGCCGATTGACGGATGCCGGGGTGGATCCACTCATTCGCAAAAAGTGCCTGCATCACGCAAGCCTGGAGTCTCAGGTTCCTTACACCATGCCCTCCAGCGTGAAAGTCTCAGAAGCGCTGTCCCAGGCAACCCAGCAACTTCAATTGGGATCGGATAAGGAAAAGCCTCCCGCCTCTTTCGACTGGAAGACGTTGGCAGAACACGGTTTTGAACACCTCGATCCAAACGGCCACTTCACCGGCAAGAATCCACGGTTAGGGAAGCGATAACATGACCAAAAAATCGGGAAGCAAAGGCTACACCACGGATCTGACTCTGGGGTGGGTGACTGAGGAACTGGGGCACGACTGGCTACAATGGCAGCAGTACGCCATTGAATGGCTAAAAACGCAAGACAAAGGCGTTAATAGACGTTTGGAGGGTATAAGAAAATTTCTTCTTTACCTGAACGCACAAGCCCCGTATGCCGCTGACGTGGCCACAATGTTCAAGGGCCATCCGAGCGGCCACAAGGTGTCCAGTGAAGAGCTTGATGCCTTTCTGGTTAGCAGTGGAACGACTGCTAGTAACCAGCAATACGTTACGCTCATGGTCGATTTATGCGACTACATCCTCAAGAGCCATCTGAGTGTCGAGGATGATAACGGCGTAGAGCGGCCCCTGTTCCTGAATCCGCTCGATAAAATCAAGAAAAACACATTAAACACCGAAACCGTCCACAGCCCGTTACCTTATCGCTATATCCAGCAAGCCAGGCACATTCTTTGCCCCTATCCAACCGATGACTCCGACAATAAAACGCCATGGGTCGGGTTTCACTTCCGGGACTGGCAGTGGGCCATCGATCACCTTCAAACTGGGAATCTGGCTTGGATGGAAGTGCCTCCGGAGGTCATTGATCCCGATGATCTGGATTGCATTTCCCGTACACGGACTGTGACCAGGAACAGCAAGAAAGTTGAGGTCCATGAGATTTGGTCGCCTGTGATGGCGATGTTTCTATTTACCAAGCTCCATCTGCCCCTTCGCTCTTACCAGCTCCGGTTTCTGGACTCCGGCGAAGGCGATACCTGGCGTTACGAGCGGGGTCATTGGGTCGAGAACATCCAGCACCCGTTCAGGTACGGAACACCGAAACGCCCCTATCAGAAAGGCGTCTTCCGGCGCATTTTTGACTCGATGACGGAGAGCTATGCCACCGGGCTGTACGTCTCGACCAACAAAACCGCCGACCAAAACAAAGATGAGATTCAGCGAGGGTATACCATCCCGTGGCAGCACGAAGAACTGCTGTATTGGCTGGAAAAACTCCGTAACTGGCAGGAAAAGTACAACCCGATTAACCGGTTGACCAGTGGTACAGAACTTAAAACAAGACATTTAGGCATCGCCAAATCCAAGAAGCAATTGGCCGAAATGGGCGAGTTTGCCTTTCTGTTTCGGGAGCGAAATTTCGCGTTTCCGATCACCAAAGAATCTATCAAAAACCCTTGGTACCGCCTTTTGTCGAAACTGGAAGAGGATGTGTTCCAGTCGGGCCTGAGGATGAAAGACGGGGACCGTTTGCGGTTTGTGAAAGACTACGGCGAGGACTTCGAGGGTCAAGAAACAGCCAAGACGGCAACGGAATACCCGCTTCACAGCCTTCGGGTCTCGTTGATTACCTGCTACACCATGGACACCGACTTGCCCTTGCCGGTGATCTCCAAGCTTCTCGCGGGACATGCACGCCTGTTGATGACGATCTATTACAACAAGATCACGCCCTCGGTGATGGCCGAGAAAATGAGCGAGGTCGACTCCGCCCTGGTTGAACGCGGGGAAGCATCACTGAAGAACTTTCTTCAGGACGCAGAGATGAGGCAGATCCAACTCCGCGCTGCCTTCCACGGTGATCAGTACAATTCTGTCGCGACCGTACTGGCCAACCGAAATCCGATCGGCTGGGAGGAGCGGGCCACCGGTCTGTGCCTGGTCGGCGGCAACTCCGTGCGTTCGGATGAACTGTCCACCATTGGCGGCTGCTGGAACGGCGGCCCCCTTATAAAAGATTCAGAACATGCGTATTCAAGGATTTATGGCCCGGTATCCCATGGCCCTGAAAACTGCCCCCGCTGTCGCTGGCATATCACCGATGCAACCTACCTGCCAGCGCTGAATTCCAAGTTCAATCAGGTCAGCTACAAGGCGCATCAGGCAGCTGAACTGGCCGTCGAGATTGAAGGCCAATTAGAGGCCTTGAAGGATGAGCTGTTCACCGCCGAGGAAACCGGTAAGCCGTTTCTCAAACACAGCGAACTTCAGGCGCTGGAGCGTCGGTTCGAAAAGCAGCGCGTGGAGGCAGATGAGTACGCCAAGGACTACATCGCCATCTTCAATCTGATCAACAAAGTGGTCCTGATTGAGAATGGGCGAACTGAGGACGATGACCGTCAAAAGCTGGTCGCCGTGGGGTCTGCGGAAGACCTCAATGTCAGCATGAAATTCATCGAAACCGACTCGGAATTGCTGCACCTTTCCTTGCTCTGCGAGGACGCTGAATTCTATCCCGACCTACACGATGACCTGCGAAAGACGCCTGCGATTGCCAAGCGCACCAACGCCTTGAGTCGCATGATGGCCCGCTCCGGGTACAAGCCCGTCTTTCTGGAAATGGACGAAAACACACAGTTGATCGTGGGTAATGCGCTCGTTCGAAAGATGGCTAAGATCGCGGACCCAGACGACCAGATGGAAGGCTACCGAATCGCGACAAACTACATCGAAGCGCAAGAGTTCCTGGAGAACGATGGGCTGCTGAAATGCGGATTTGAGGCCGTCAAACAAATCACCCCGATCACGCTATCGTCGGGCGCTCTGAAGCGGATTCCGGCCTTGGAGGTGTCCGAATGAACATTGATGTTGGTGCGATTCTAGACACCCTTAAAGACGGCAAGACCGCGAAGACGAAGGCTTCTCTGGATAAGCTCCACGAAACGTTGAGCGCCTACTTCGACTCCGGTGCTCGGGACTTTTCCATCACCACCATTGGGCGCGTATCCGAGGAAGATGGCGGTGTGGGCTATCAGTCGATTCGTGCCACTTCAAACAAGCATTATCGGGATCTGGTCGAAGCGTGGGCCGCCAAGGCAAAGACCACCACGAAGAAACCACCGGTAGGGCCACCCAAGAGAATGAGCCAGGACCACCAACTGCTGGAGCGCATTGAGGACGCGGCGGTGCGTGCGCTGTTCGGACAAATCATTCGGGAGCGGGATCGCTACAGAAGCGAAGCCAACATGCTCAAGAGCACAACCGAGATCGTGATTGATAAGCGTCCCACGACCTATGTGGAGCCCCAGTCTGAAGCCAGCGTGGAGCTGCTGCCCTCGTTAAAGGGGATCTGTTCGGAAAACGAGATCAAGGCGTTGCAAACCGTCTGCTCCGAGGAATGGTTGGAGAAACTCGGATTTAGAGCGAACGTACTGGGCCAAGTGAAAGATGAGCTGGGTACGGAAATCCTACCTCGCGGATTTATAACAGCGATCAAAAAGATCCTTGGGGAAATGGATGAGTAATGGTCAGGAAAGAGCACGTCAGAACCTGAGTGCCTTCCAGAGCTGGGTGGCCACCCAAACGGATGACGATTTTAAGCAGATCATCTTTCGGGGCCAGTTAAACCGTGGCGAAGTCGCCAAAGCCATAGGTATCGGAAAGAGCGCGTTGCGCCAGAATCCGGCCATTAAAGCGGCACTGGAGAATCTGGAGCAAAGCCTGCGTGATCGGGGTGTTCTGCCAGAACTGACCGAAACCGCCCTGGCCCAGCGGTCAGAACCGAAGCGCTACGATCCCAGCATTAACCAAAGAGCCATGGAATCGAGAAAGCTCTCAGTGCTGGAGCAGGAAAACATTGAGCTAAAGGCCCGAGTGGCAACCCTCGAAGCCAAGCTAAAACGTTACGGTGAACTGTCCGAAGTCCTCACTGAGTTCGGAGTCGCGCCCGATGCATGAGGATTATTTCCGTGTCACCAGCTGCCAGCATAACGGCTACAAATACACGATCTTCACGGGCATTCCCCTCAAAGCCGACAGTTACAAAATCAACTCGGGCAAATATATCGTCAGCATCCGATGCGAAAACCAGTCCCTGCCTATTAAACCGTCCGTTGGCCAGCAATGGCGGGTGTGTGGTGTAAGGACGCTGGGGACCGTTCAGGCAGGTGATTATCAGCTTCAGCAGCATTTGTATGATGCCCCAGCTGAGATGGAGTGCACACTGCCCGAAACGGGCGAAGCGCTGATCCGCTTCATTGCCAATGAAAAGGAGTTCACCGGTATCGGTGAGGCCAAAGCACGAGCCCTCTGGGATGCTTTTGGCAGCGATCTGCACCCCATACTCCAGTCCGACACTACTAAGCACAGAGCCCTTCTCAGAAAGGTTCTCAGCGAGGTTTCGGTAACCGCGCTTTACAACGGCTACGCAAAGTACAGAAACCTTGCGCATGCTAACTGGCTGGCCTCTCTGGGAGTGCCGCTGAGCATTCAGCAACGCATCCTGAAATACCACGATGATCGCACCGTTGAGATACTCAAGAGCAATCCTTACGCATTGCTCGGATTCGGGATGTCTTTTCCCGATATCGATGCCATTGCTGAACAGATGGGCATGAAGAAATCAACACCGGTGCGGCTCGCAGCTGCTTTAGAAAGCGCGATACGAAAAGAGGTAGAAAAGGGGCACACCTACGCCTCCCATCAGGCGCTCAGGCCCGAGGTGATCAAGCTTCTGGGCAATAAAGCCCTGGTCGCAGAGGCGTTCGCCAGCGGTTATCGCAACGGCCAGTTCATTCTCCGGCCAGAGACCGGCACCTACCATCCTACCGCCCAAATCATAATGGAGTCGGTCGTTGCGAAGCGGCTCAAGGTCTTGGCCGCCACCAAGGATGAAGATGAACCCGTCTTCACGGCGCTCACCGAGGCCGTTCAGGAGTTGCCCTACGACCTGACCGAGCAGCAGCTCCAAGCGGTCGAGTCGAGCCTGACGAATTCGGTGTCCTGCATCACGGGTGGTGCCGGAACGGGTAAAACCACGGTGCTTCGAACCGTGCTCAAAGCCTATGCTGCGCTGGGCTATAAGGTTCATGCGGTCGCTCTGTCAGGGCGAGCAGCCATGCGGCTGCACGAGAGCATCGGATTCTTCACCATGACGATTGCTCGCCTGCTGAGGGAAGAGCCGATCTCGCCGTCACTGGATCAGGCGCAGCATCTCCTGGTCATCGACGAAGCCAGTATGATCGACCTGCCGACCATGTATCGGATCGTTACGCACCTCGATCCCTCGGTACGCATCATCCTGACCGGCGACCCGAACCAGCTACCAGCCATCGGCTGTGGCAAAGTTCTCTCAGACATCGTTGAATCGGGCGCAATCGCTACGGTTGAGCTGAACATCGTCAAACGCCAAGAAGGCTCAACGGGTATCCCGGAATACTCGACCACTATCAACCGGGGCGAGATGCCTCCTTCGTTATCGGTTGGCGCAATCACGTTCCACGAGACGCCTCCGCAGAAGGTGGTCGATAAGTGCAAATCCTTGTATGCGGAGTCACCCTATAACACCCAGATCATTGGAGCCACCAAGGCTCTAGTTGGCGAGGTGAACCGTGAGTGCCAAAAGCTGATCAATCCCGATGGGGAGCGCTTGCAGTTTAGATTGCATGGCGATGAATTCTTCCTCGATATCAGAGTGGGCGACCCGATCCTCTTCACCAGGAACAACTACAACATAGGCATTCAGAATGGGTCTCTTGGCGTATTATCCTCAACAGAGCGCGACACCCAGGACGGCCAGGAAACATTTGGTGTCGTGACACTGGATACCGGCGAAGCCATTTCAATTACGGATGAAGTCTTCGATTGCATGGAGCTTGGCTACGGAATCACGCTCCACAAGGCTCAAGGGAGCCAGTTCCCGAGAATCGTCGTGGCAGTCCAGACGGGGCGTATCTCAGACCGTGCGTGGCTTTACACGGCGATTACCCGTGCCGAGGCAGAGATACATATTGTCGGGCAGGCTAGTGATTTTGCGTCCATCGTAAAATCGGTAAGCAATGCCACCAGGCGGGCGAGTTTCTTGAGGGAGCTGCTGCAAGAGAGGGATTCGGGGGTTAGCCATTAATGGCACGCCCCCTCATCGCCGGTCGCGGCCATCGGGACCTCTCCCTGTACCGCAACTTCATCTTAAACGATCATCGCTGGTCGTCAAATACCTCGAAATCAGCTCATAAACAAAAGCGAACATTCGCCGCATCCCCAATTCCAGGCTTTACGCCCCTTAAACGGGTAAGCAATGCCCCATCAAGAACTTGGCAAACGATCAAAAGGGCTGACGGTTCCAGCACGTCGATCGCCAATGACATGCGTGTAGATTTCTGTCGTTCGAATGTCGCTATGCCCAAGAATTTCCTGAACCGTCCTGATATCGCTCCCCGATCTCAATAACTCTGTCGCAAAGGCATGCCGAAAGGTATGAGCCGTCACACGCTTGGTGATTCCCGTGGCCAGAACGGCCTGCCTCAATCGCCGCGAGTACGATGAATGATGAAGATGGTGGCGGCACACATAACCAGCGATGGGATGAACGCATCTTGTTACGGATGGGAACAGGTACTGCCAACCAAAGTCCTTCATGGCCGGTCCATACTTCTTGTGAAGTGAGGCCGGCACTGACGTAAGCCCGAATCCATCGGCCAGATCGGACTCATGTACAGCCCTGACATGGGCGAATTGTCGCTCCATGTTTTCTCTTAGATTGCCTGGAATCAGTGTGTATCGATCTTTTCGTCCCTTACCGTTGAATACGAGCAAACTGCGGCTTTTTAGGTCGATGTCTTTCACGCGAAGCGAAAGAGCTTCGTTGATTCTCAAACCGCATCCATAAAGAAGCGCAGTGATGAGCCAATACTCTGCATCCATGTTTTGAAGAATAGAAGCAACTTCATCGGGACTCAGAACGGTTGGCATGCGTCGAGGCGTTTTCGTCATCTTGTAGTGTAGGTTTTCAATCTCCCGCTTCAGCACATGCTTGTAGACAAAAATAATCGCGCATAGCGCCTGATTTTGAGTGCCCGGACTGACTCCCCGATTGACGGCGAGGTGATTCAGGAAACGCTCAATTTCGTGATTACCCATGACTTTTGGGTGCTTCTTGTCATTGAAAAGGATGAACTGACGAACCCAGTAAAGATAGGACTTCTCGGTTCGGTAGCTGTACTGCTTTGTCCTAATTTCTGTGCGGACCGATTGTAGAAACGGTGATTTCGACACGCTCGCCCTCCGTGGCTGAATGCTGTATGTACGTACAGTTATAATAAAAAACACCCAAAAACGCCAAAATTCTTGCGGCTTAATTTGCACGGCCCTGCTCGCTTTTCACAATGCATCTCTGTAGGTATCTGTTTCAGCATGGGAAAAATTCGACCCACTGGATTTAACGTGCAAAAACGTGCATAAATATCCCGCGTGCACACTTTTCACAGAACCAAAAGCTCAAAAGCCCCCTGAGATGGAGGGGTAATGATCTGAAAAATCGAGGTTATTCAGGTTGTGAAGCAGTATTGGACTGGGTGATGGTGTTGCGGTTTAATAAGAAAGCAAACTAATAAGCTGTTAGCTATTACGAAAATTATTGAAGGAGATCGAGATGTCCGAAGGTTCACCAGAAAATATCGAGCAACTTGGTTCGATCAATAAAAAGATCGTGGCCGAAGGAGAAGAGCTTCCCGCAGTCACCCTTAAAGATGGAAGTAAGGTACAAACAGGTACGGTTGCCACGATGCTCCGCAACGTCGCTTTATACAACGCAGGTGAGCGTGGCGAGGTAGAAGAGCAGCTGAAGATCGCAGTACCGACCTTGATTAAAGTTGGATTGTTTGAGCTATTCTCCGTTGATGAATGGATTAACGGTCAAAATCCTGGGCGTAGTTTAGTTGGCCTGTACGCTAAAGAATACCTTGGCAAACAAAGCTAACAAGTCGCTGCAATTGACCGCTGTTCCGCTTCGCTCTACAGCGGCAACTGAGCTTCGGCGTTAAAAGGTAAAGCATGAATTCACAGCAAGTCACAGCAATCGCGCTAAGGGTTATTTCGATCTGGCTGCTGATTGAGGTTGTCTTAAATTTGCCGAGTCTTTTTCTGGCTTACTCGAGCATCGAGCAGTATCAGCAGAAAGAGATGCCGCTAGTCGCTTACATCGGCCTTATTGGATCTTTCCTTCTCATCGGTATTGTTGCCGTATTTTTAATCAACAAAGCGGCGAAATCCGTTCTTTCACGCGCCCAGACGGATTCAGAAAGTTCCTTAAGTAATGATTCTCAAAAGGCGCTTTTTCAACTGGCTGGCTTGTACTTCGTTGTTGATGCAATCGTTTACCTACCGCGTTCCCTGGGGTTTATCCCAAATACAGCAGACATCTCAGTTTCCAGTTTGCTTTGGACGGTGGGGCTGGCGTTTCAGCTTGCCGTTGGGTTATGGCTTGTGACCAACTCGTCTTTTTGGCTGAACCTATTCCAGAAACTTAGGGGGCGGGCCTGATGCCTTTTAACAAGTCGCTTAAGTTCGTTCCCGGCCTGTCGGCCGTCCACCGGACGGCTTTCAGCCGCCGCTTAGCTATGCGTTATTCCGAAATCTGAACGTTCGCTTTGCGACCAAAGCTACGGGCGGCCAATTTATTGTGGCATCCTCCAGCTACAGTATGAGTATGGTGGTACGACCATTGCTCACTTTTAAGCCTCCCCGAGGAAGTTATCTGTATCTGTGCTCTCACTGGATTACATCGCTGGTCGTGAAATACCTCGGGTGAATCGCCGCTTGCGGCGAGAGGGCAGAGCCCTTGGAGCAAGTGCTCCTGTTTTTACACACCAAATTACACACCGTGTAAAAACGAAAAATGCCCCAAAAGCCTTTGCTCATGGGGCATTCACTCACTCACCAAAAGAAGTACACAAAATTCACTATATACTCCGGAAGAAGGGGTTTTTTAATTTTGAGATCGATATACAACAATGTGCATGTAAAAAAGATTATCAGTAACAACGGTGGCGCTCTATAGTGCATCGCCTATAAGTAAGTGCTTAATGGGTTATATAAGACTTAGATTCTAGGCTCGTGATTCTATCAATGTATCAAAGGGAAGAGTGAATGCATACCACTGATCGACAACGGACGTTTACGGAATACGCGCTGATTGTATTAATGCTGGCAGTGGTAGCGTTGATGCTTTGGAAGCTTGTTGGCCTGCTTATCTTGATTTTTGGTGCGGTGGTGGGCGCCTGTGTGCTGCAAACCTGCATGGCGCCGCTGCTACGGTTGGGCGCGCCCCGATGGCTTGCGCTGTTAACCGTTATTATTGGCTTGATAGTGGTCTTGGGGCTGATCAGTTGGGGATTTGGGGCGCAGGTATCTTCCGAGCTGGAAGCCTTGACCTCATTGCTGCCCGATGCTTGGGAGCAGCTGCAGGAGCGTATTGAGGGAACATCGCTGGCGCCGCTGTTGGATAACGCCGCTGAGCGAGCAGGCAGCATGTTTGGGAACGGCATTTCTCAAATTGGCATGGTCGTCGTCTCGATGGGGGGGAGCGTGGTCAACTTCTTCGCGCTTATCGTGGGGATGGTTTATTTTGCGGCGCAGCCGGACGTTTACCGCCGTGGTTTACTGTTGCTTGCCCCGATTAAAAGCCGCCCACGTTTGGGAGAGGCGCTTGACGATAGCGGCAAGGCGCTGCGTTTCTGGCTGGGCGGGCAGTTAGTGGCCATGGTGGTCACCGGGCTGTTGGTGGGTATCAGCATGTGGTTGCTAGATGTTCCGGCGCCGCTTGGGCTGGGGCTTATTGCCGGGCTTCTGGATTTTGTGCCGCTGGTGGGGCCGCTTGTCGCAGCGATTCCTGCGCTCTTGCTTGCTTACACAGTAAGCCCTCAAACGGCGTTGTTTGTATTGATTGCCTACACGGTTATTCAGCAGATTGAAGGCAATATTTTACAGCCGCTGATCCAGCAGCGCGCTGTGAATCTTCCTCCCGCCATGCTGCTGTTTTCGCTATTTGCTGCCAGTACGCTGTTTGGGGTGGCAGGCCTGTTATTAGCGGCCCCGCTGACCGTTGTGGTGTTTGTGATGGTTAACCGCCTTTACGTCACGCGAGAAGAAGAGGCGTCGTAGTCATGCATATCGATGTGTGCTGCACATTAACAAAGCAGGTGAATGGAGGCTCAGGTGTATACACAAGCATTGATCGATGAATTCAAGTCGGGAATTTGCCAATCGCTCGATGTCTGGAAGATGTCCCCCGACACCCAAATTGAATTGCTGACCACATCGGAAAATGCCACGTTCGTTGCTCAGGATCCTCACACCGGTGACAAAAGGGTAATTCGCGTTCATCGCCCCGGGTATCACGAGCGTAGGGAGATCGAGTCCGAAATTACCTGGATTAATGCCCTGCGTGCCTCCAGTAATATTCACACGCCACGACCGATTAGCACCACTAGCGAAAACCCTGTCGTAAGCATCCATACGGGTAATCGCGAGTTTCACGCGGTAGCGTTTGAGTATGTGAGCGGCCATGAACCCCATGTTGGGCAAGAGCTGCCTAACTGGTTTGCAACGCTGGGCGCCGTCACGGCCTCGTTACATAAGCACAGTAAAGCGTGGCAGCCACCCAAAGGATTTACGCGTAAGCGCTGGCATCTCGACACCATGATTGCGCCTGATGGGTTGTGGGGGGATTGGCGAGAGGCGCCCGGCATTAGTCGTGTCGATAAAAGCGTAATCCACCAGGCCATCGAGCATATTTATAGCTTTATCGCCGAATATGGTGATCGTGGAGACCGTTATGGGCTGGTGCATGGGGATTTGCGGCTAGCGAATTTATTAGTCAGTGACGACCGGCTCACGGTGATCGACTTCGACGACAGTGGCTTTTGCTGGTACGCCTACGACTTTGCCGCCGCGATCAGTTTTCACGAGCTCAATCCCATGGTGCCCGAATTGCGCGATGCGTGGGTCCGTGGCTATCGAAGCATGGCTACGTTCGAGGAGGAGGACGTAGCAGCGCTGGATACGTTTATTATGCTTCGTCGCATTATGCTCAGCGCTTGGTTGGCAACGCATGCAGAAAGCCCCACCGCCCTTGAATTGGGCAAGGGGTATATTCAGGGCACCGCCCATTTAGCCCGCCAGTATCTACACGCTAGATCTTGCGTGATGTATTAGCTTCTATGTGAGTGCGGCGTTAAGCTTAGCGCCATTATCCACGTTGACCATAGCGCCTGCTTGATTGCAGGCGCTTTTGGCATTGAAAAGGTGAAGGTGACTGTATGTCAACGATAACGCCCGCGGCGACCACCAGCTATCGGGTGCCGCTGATTGCCACGGCAGCAATCGTACTCGGCGCATTAGTGATAGGCGTGGTGTTTGGCGCTAATACTGGCCTACTGATGATTGTGGGCGGTTTATTGGGCATGGTGCTGTATCACGCAGCCTTTGGGTTTACCGCTGCCTGGCGGGTATTTATTACCGAGCGGCGTGGGCGTGGCCTGCGCGCACAAATGGTCATGCTGGCGATTGCCGTTATGTTGTTCTTTCCTGCGCTGGGCGCCGGTACCCTATTTGGCACTGAGGTACAGGGGTTTGTATCGCCTATTGGTATCTCCGTACTGTTTGGCGCGTTTCTGTTTGGTTTAGGCATGCAGCTTGGCGGTGGATGCGCCTCGGGCACGCTATTTACGGCGGGTGGCGGCAATGCGCGCATGCTGATTACCCTGGTGTTCTTTATCGTGGGCTCGGTCATTGGTACGGCGCACTTCGCGTGGTGGCAGAGCTTACCTGCTTTTCAGCCGGTCTCGTTGATTGATATTGCCGGTACGGGTGGTGGAATAGCGATCAGCCTGGTGCTGTTTGCCGCCATCGCTGCCTTTACACTGGTGATGGAAAAGCGTCGTCATGGCCAGTTGGAAAGTACACCGGTGGTTGAAAAGCCGGGTGTTGAACGCTGGCTAACCGGGCCCTGGCCACTGTTAGCCGGGGCGGTTGCCTTGGCGCTTTTGAATTTTGCCACCTTGGCGCTGGCTGGCCGCCCGTGGGGCATTACCTCGGCCTTTGCATTGTGGGGCGCCAAAGGGTTTGAGCTGGTGGGCGGTGATGTTAGCCAATGGGGTTATTGGCAGTCCCAAGGTAACGCTGCAGCACTTGAAGCCAGCGTATGGAGCGATATCACCACGGTGATGAACGTTGGTATTATGCTGGGGGCGTTGGCCGCCGCGCATTTGGCCGGTCGTTTTGCGCCTAACTTTAAAATTCCGCTGCGTTCGTTATTGGCGGCAGTCATCGGTGGGCTAATGCTGGGCTATGGTGCGCGCCTGGCGTTTGGCTGCAATATTGGCGCTTACTTTGGCGGTATCGCCTCCGGTAGCCTGCACGGCTGGGTATGGCTGGTTGCGGCGTTTGCGGGCAATATGTTCGGCGTTAAGCTGCGCCCGTTCTTTTTCGGCGGTGTGGAAGGTCGTAAGCCGGTTGCCAAAACGAGTTAATCGCTTGTGCAATTACTGTCTTAAATTCTGTCTTAAATTCTGTCTTAAATTCTGTCTTAAATTCTGTTTGAAATACCGTTTTAAGAACCGTTTTAAAAACTGTTTTAAAACCATTTAAAAGCTGCTTTAAGCCCTGCGCCCTGGCCCAAAGCCGGGGCGTTTTTTATCGTAATCGGTGTGTCACTTCCACCTTTGTCGTACTAGCATGTTACATTATTGGCAAACGCCGCCAACGCCCAGCGTTGCTGCATTGCAATAGAATTTGACCCGAATGAGAGCGCCTATGTCCACGACGAGTAAACGCCCCTTATATATTCCTTACGCCGGTCCTTCTTTACTTGAAATGCCACTATTGAACAAAGGCAGCGCGTTTACTCAAGAGGAGCGATTGGCGTTTAACCTGATTGGCCTACTGCCGCAAAATGTCGAAACCATTGACGATCAGTTAGAGCGCGCTTATCGCCAGTACCAGCAGTGCAATAGCGATCTTGAACGCCACATTTATCTGCGTGCCATTCAGGACGACAACGAAACGCTCTACTTCCGATTGGTATCCGAGCATCTGGAAGAGATGCTGCCGATTATCTATACGCCGACCGTTGGTCAGGCGTGTCAGGAGTTCTCCAATATTTATCGCAATCACCGGGGCCTGTTTATCGGCTACCAGGATCGCGAGCATATGGATGACATGCTGCGCAGCGCCACTAAAGATAACGTTAAAGTGATCGTGGTAACCGACGGCGAGCGTATCCTGGGTCTGGGCGATCAGGGCATCGGCGGCATGGGTATCCCAATTGGTAAGCTGGCGCTTTATACCGCTTGTGGTGGCATCAGCCCCGCGCATACCCTGCCGATCATGATCGACGTGGGCACCAATAATCAGGCGCTGCTGGACGACCCCATGTACATGGGCTGGCGCCATAAGCGGGTAGGCCAGGAAGAGTACGATGCCTTTATGGCGGAGTTCATTTCAGCACTAAAACGCCGCTGGCCCAATGCGCTGCTGCAGTTTGAGGATTTTGCTCAGGCTAACGCGGTGCCGCTGCTTGAGCGCTATCGCAACGAGCTGTGCTGTTTTAACGATGATGTTCAGGGCACGGCATCCGTTGTCGTGGGAACGCTCATGGCGGCCTGTCAGGCGCGTGAAGAAACCATTGCTCAGCAGCGTGTGGTATTCGTTGGCGGCGGCTCTGCCGGTTGCGGGATTGCCGAGCAGGTTGTGGTCGCAATGGAAGCTGAAGGCCTGACGGAAAGCGAAGCGCGGGCGCGAGTGTTCGTTGTCGACCGCGAAGGCTTGATGACTTCAGATCAGGAGTGGCAGCGTGATTTCCAGCGCCGTCTGGCGCATGACCCGTCGTTGGTCGCCGAGTGGAATGGCCAGGGCCTGGAAGAAACCATCGCCCAGATGAAGCCGACGGTATTGATTGGTGTGTGTGGCCAGCGCGGTATCTTTACCGAGCAGGTAGTGAAAACCATGCACGCGGGCTGCGAGCACCCGGTCATCATGCCGCTTTCCAACCCGACCTCTCAGGCGGAAGCGGTGCCTGAAGACGTGATTCGCTGGACCGATGGTCAGGCGTTGGTCGCTACCGGCAGCCCCTTTGCGCCGGTGGTGTATAACGGCCGTACGTACCCGATTGCCCAGTGCAACAATGCGTATATCTTCCCGGGTATTGGGTTAGGCGTGATTGCCGCCAACGCGAACCGGATTACCGACGAGATGCTGATGAGCGCCTCGCGGGCGCTGGCGCGTGAAGCACCGATCGTTAAAGAGGGTAAAGGCGCGCTTCTACCGCCACTTTCGCGTATTCGGGAAATCAGCCAGTCGATTGCCTTCGAAGTTGCCGCCACCGCCCAACATAATGGCGTTGCGTTGACGACCAGCGGCACCAAGCTACGTGAAGCTATCGAGAAAGCGAGCTGGTCGCCTGAGTATCGTACCTATCGTCGCCGTGCCGTTTAAGGAATAGGCAAAAAAAAGCCCCCACCGAGGTGGGGGCATGCAAGCATTGGTAGGTATTACTTAGGCTGCGCCGATCATTTTGCGCAGCACGTAGTGAAGGATACCACCGTGGCGGTAGTAAGCCAGCTCGTTGACCGTATCAATTCTGCACTTGGCATCAACGGTACGTTCGTTATCACCGTTTTTGATCACGACCTGGACCGTTTTGCCGGGGCTTAAATCACTTAATCCCGCAATCGATACTTCCTCATCACCGGTTAATCCCAGCGTTTCACGCGTCTCACCTTCCGGGAATTGCAGCGGTACCACGCCCATGCCGATCAGGTTGGAGCGGTGGATACGCTCGAACGACTCGGCAATGACGGCGCGCACGCCCAACAAGCGTGTTCCTTTGGCGGCCCAGTCGCGCGAAGAGCCGGTGCCGTACTCTTTACCGGCAATCACGACAAGCGGCGTGCCTGCTTCCTGGTATTTCATGGCGGCATCGTAAATCGACATCTGCTCGCCGCTGGGCACATAGCGGGTTTCACCCCCGACCACGCCATCCAGCATCTCGTTTTTGATACGCACGTTGGCGAAGGTGCCGCGCATCATAACTTCATGATTACCCCGGCGCGAGCCGTAGGAGTTGAAGTCGACCGGTTTCACTCCATGCTCCTGCAAGTAGCGGCCTGCGGGGCTATCCGGTTTGATAGCGCCGGCGGGTGAAATATGGTCGGTGGTTACCGAGTCGCCCAACATGGCGAGAACGCGGGCATTGCTCACATCTTCGATGGGGTCGGGTTCGCGGCCCATACCTTCGAAGAAAGGCGGGTGCTGAATGTAGGTAGATTCAGGCCACTGATAAACCTGGCTTTCAGAAACATTAATCGCCTGCCACGTTTCATCACCTTCAAATACCTCGCCGTACTCTTTACGGAACATCTCGGTATTTACTTTTTCAACGGCCTCGGCAATTTCGGCTTGAGAAGGCCAGATATCTTTCAGATAAACCGGGTTGCCGTCACTGTCCTCGCCCAAGGGATCTTTGGTTAAATCGCGCTGAACGTTGCCTGCCAGCGCATAGGCAACCACCAGGGGGGGCGAGGCGAGCCAGTTGGTTTTGACCAGCGGGTGAACACGGCCTTCGAAGTTACGGTTACCCGAAAGTACCGAGGCCACGGTTAAATCACCCTGGTTGACGGCTTTCTCGATCGCCTCAGGCAGTGGGCCTGAGTTACCGATACACGTTGTGCAACCATAACCGACCAGGTTAAAGCCTAAAGCGTCTAGATCGTCGTTCAAGTTGGCCGCCGCCAGATAATCGGTGACCACCTTGGAGCCTGGAGCCAGCGAGGTTTTCACCCAGGGCTTGGTAGCCAGGCCTTTCTCGCGCGCTTTGCGGGCCAGAAGGCCAGCGGCCATCATGACGCTAGGATTAGACGTATTGGTGCACGAGGTGATGGCGGCAATGACCACAGCGCCTGGATCAAGGCTAAAGGCCTGATCGCCAATCGTGACGTCCTGGCTACTGGCATGCTTGAACTCGCCTTCAAGGCTGCGCTCAATGCCTACGGCCGCTTGTCCACCTTCAGAGTCGAACTTGCCTTTTTCCGTGGTGGGCTGAGCCTTGGCATCTTCCTGCATGATTTTATCAAAAGCCGCGGCCATATCTTTTAGAGCAACACGATCCTGCGGACGCTTGGGCCCTGCAAGGCTTGCTTCAACTTCGGTCATATCCAGGTGCAGGGTATCGGTGAACACCGGCTCGTCGCCAGGCTCACGCCACAGCCCCTGGGTTTTGCTATAGGCTTCTACCAGCGCAACCTGCTCATCTTCGCGCCCGGTTAAGCGCATATAGTTCAGCGTTTCGTCATCGACCGGGAAGAAGCCACAGGTGGCGCCGTATTCGGGTGCCATGTTGGCAATCGTCGCGCGGTCAGCAAGGGGCAGGTCTTTCAGACCATCGCCGTAGAATTCGACAAACTTACCCACAACGCCTTTTTTGCGCAGCATTTCGGTAACGGTGAGGACTAAGTCCGTCGCGGTAATGCCTTCACGCAGCTTGCCGGTCAGTTTGAAGCCGATCACTTCCGGAATCAGCATGGATACCGGCTGACCAAGCATCGCCGCTTCGGCTTCGATACCGCCTACACCCCAGCCGAGTACGCCAAGGCCGTTGATCATGGTGGTATGAGAGTCGGTGCCTACCAGGGTATCCGGGTAGGCAAAGGTGGTGCCATCTTCTTCTTTGGTCCACACGCTGCGGCCCAAATACTCAAGGTTGACCTGGTGGCAGATACCGGTGCCGGGCGGCACTACGCTGAAGTTATTGAAGGCCTGCTGACCCCAGCGCAAAAACTCGTAGCGTTCACGGTTGCGCTGCATCTCAATTTCGACGTTCTCTTCAAACGCCGTGGCATTGCCAAACTTGTCGACCATGACAGAGTGGTCGATTACCAGATCAACCGGAGAAAGAGGATTGATGCGAGCGGGGTCTTCGCCGAGCTTTTCTACCGCTGCGCGCATGGAGGCTAAATCGACTACGCCGGGTACGCCGGTAAAATCCTGCATTAATACGCGAGCCGGGCGGTAGCCGATTTCACGGCTGGATTTACCCTCTTTCTGCCAGTCGACCAGCGCCTGCATATCTTCCTGGTCAACGCTTTCATCATCGGCAAAACGCAGCTGGTTTTCGAGTAGAATTTTTAGCGTTTTGGGGAGCCGGTCAATGTTGCCAAGCGCGTCGGCGGCTTTGGGAAGGCTATAGTAGTGGTACTGCTGGCTACCCACATCCAGCGTTTGCAGTGTATCGGGTGTATTACTCATGCCTTTCTCCTCTTATTGCGTTGCGCGGCATTTCGCTTAGCGCGACGGTCACTGTCTTCCTTTTTAGTATGGCTTACATAGTAGTAGGACATGGGTGTTTATAAAGGCTGATTCAAGGTGTCTTCGCCTAATAGCCAACGCTTAACCTTGCAATCGCTTGTACTTGGCGCCATTTCAGGCAAACTCTCTGCGACTTTATCAGCTAGATTTTACAAGGTGGTGTCATGGAAACGCGTCATGAACGTTTGATTATTCTTGGTTCCGGCCCGGCGGGATACACAGCGGCCGTGTATGCAGCACGAGCTAATTTAAAGCCGCTGCTGATTACCGGAATGCAGGCGGGTGGCCAGTTAACCACCACGACAGACGTTGATAATTGGCCAGGCGATGATCAAGGGGTACAAGGCCCTGAGCTAATGGAGCGGATGAAAGCGCACGCCGAGCGCTTTAATACCGAAGTGCTGTTCGATCATATCAATGACGTCAGCCTGGATGAGAAGCCGTTTACCCTCAAGGGCGACAGCAGCATCTACACCTGTGACGCGTTGATTGTAGCAACCGGCGCCAGCGCGCGTTATATCGGCCTGCCGTCTGAACAGCAGTTTATGGGCCAGGGCGTTTCGGCGTGTGCAACTTGCGACGGATTTTTCTACCGTAACCAGGAAGTCATTGTGGTTGGCGGCGGCAATACGGCGGTGGAAGAGGCGCTGTATCTTTCCAATATCGCCTCGAAAGTTACTCTGGTACACCGTCGCGATTCGCTGCGTGCCGAAAAGATCCTGCAGGATAAGCTGTTCGAAAAAGTCGAGGCGGGCACCATTGCGCTTGAGTGGTTCCAGGAAATTGATGAGGTGCTGGGCGATAACACAGGCGTTACCGGCGTACGCCTGAAATCAACGCTGGACGGCACGCTCAAAGAAATTCAGGCCCCAGGGCTCTTTATCGCCATTGGCCACCATCCCAATACCGGCATTTTTGAAGGCCAGTTGGTAATGAACGGTGGCTATATCAAGGTGAATTCAGGGCTTGAAGGTAATGCCACTGCAACCAGCGTGCCCGGCGTGTTTGCCTGTGGCGATGTCATGGATCATATCTATCGCCAAGCGATTACCTCTGCGGGTAGCGGCTGTATGGCTGCGCTGGATGCCGAGCGTTATCTGGATGGCATTGCCTAGGCTGTCTTAGCAGTCGATAGGCGCTTCGACCACCCTGGCCCGGCCTAATACGCTGAGTACCAAATCTGCCCCTTGCGTGCGCCCGGCTGCGTGCCGGGGGCAGATCGAAAACGTACTGTTAAATCCCGTGGCATGCCCAAGCGACGTGTATTTGATCCGCGCATGGCCGTTTTTGCTCACATCCACACCGCTGGTGGGCGGAAACAGTCGCACGATCTCGTCCTGACTGATATCTCGCGTCTTATCGCCATTGACGATCATCAGCTCGCCGCTCCAGTCGCTTAGACAAGTGTTGTAATTGGTACTGGCCGGGCACAGCGTTATATCGCCCTGCTGAGTAATTGCCGTACTGCGGGCCAGTGAAAGCGCGCTTTGCAGCCGGTTTACTTCACTCGTGACCGCCGTGCGCTCGCCTAATGACTGAAAACGTGGCACACCCCAAACTGCCACCGCACCTACCAATACCAGCACAACCAGCAGCTCGATAAGGGTAAATCCGCTCGCTCTGAGTGAATATTCGGTATGGCGATGCGTCATGTACTCTCCCTGTCGCTTGACCTGTCCAATCTCCTCGCTATGCTCATCGTCCTATCCGGCCTGTGTGTCGGCCATTAAGCAAGCCAAAGCAGGCAACGTGAGTGAGCGATTTTCTAATTATTGGCGGCGGTGTTATCGGCATGCTGACCGCGCTGCAGTTAGCCGATGCCGGGCAGCACGTCACGATTATTGAGCGTGGCACCTGTGGCAAAGAAGCCTCCTGGGCGGGTGGCGGGATTGTATCACCGCTCTATCCGTGGCGTTATGCGCCGCCCATCTCGCAGCTTTCACGCTGGTCAGAAGGAGCCTACCCGACCCTGGCACTGCGTTTACTTGAAGAGACCGGCATTGACCCCGAGTACCGCCAAAAAGGTTTGCTCTATTTAAATGTCGATGACGAGGAGCGCGCGCTAGGCTGGGCGCGCCAGCTGGGTAAACCACTGGTGCAGGTAGATGCCGATTTTGTGCATCAAAAAGAGCCTGACGTTGCCATTACTCATGAAAATGCGCTGTGGATGCCCACCTTGGGCAGCGTGCGGAACCCAAGGCTTGGCCAGGCGCTACGCGCCAAATTACTCGGCATGCCGAGGGTAACGCTACAGGAACACTGCGAGATGCACGACTTTCTACGCCGTGATGGAGTAGTGGTCGGCGTTAACACCTCGCAAAGAGCCTTTGAAGCCGCGCGGCTGGTGGTATGCGGTGGCGCGTGGAGCGCGAAGCTACTGTCAACCCTTGACGTGCACCTGCCGGTACGCCCAGTGAAAGGTCAGATGATTGCCTACCAGGCGCCCCCAGGGCTTGTGCAGCGTGTGGTGCTGAAAGACGGCCGCTATGTGATCCCGCGTAACGATGGCCTGCTGTTGGTCGGCTCTACGCTGGAAGAGGCGGGGTTTGATAAAACTACCGACGCAGAGGCGCTGGCTTCATTAAAGCAAAGCGCCGAGCGTATCGTGCCGGCTCTGGCAAACTGCCCGGTTGCCTACCACTGGGCAGGCCTGCGCCCCGGCTCACCTGACGGCGTTCCATTTATCGGCGCAATCCCAGAGCAGCCCAATGTGTTTGTTAACGCCGGGCATTACCGTAATGGGCTAGTGCTGGCGCCAGCCTCTACCCATTTGCTGGCCGATCAACTGCTTGGCCGGGAGCCGTTAATTGACCCGACGCCTTTCCTACCGACCCGGGCGCACTTGGGAGGCTAAGCGCCGCCGTCTTTATCCTGCTGCTCCTGAAGGTAGCGGTCGCGATGGGCGCTTGAGCAGAACCACTGCTCGTGGTCGCGCAGCGCCTCGGTTTCCGGTACATGAACATCACACCAGCGGCAGCGCACCATCTGGCCGCCCTCGTGACGTTTTAAAGCGCCATGCTGCTCATCACGGGCAAGCTTATGCTGGCGATACATGCCGTAAAGCTTCAGGCCGACATAGAACAGTACGGCGAAAATAATTAAGCGAATGATCAAAAGGTTCATCCTTATAGGCCCTCCTAAGCGGAGATGAAGTGATCAATGCCGGTGCGGGCTTTGCCAGCAGGCGGTCCTTGCGGGACAATGCATTGACCTGACAATGTTTCAAAGATTCTCAAGAGATTTTAACGCCCATGCAAGACTTAACGCTGGTAATGGCCCAACTCGATCCGCTTGTCGGGGATATTCCCGGCAATGCGGCGCGTGCTATTGAAGCTGTGCGCGAAGCGCGCATTGAGCATGGGGCGGATATCGTTATCTTCCCTGAGCTTTTTTTATCTGGCTACCCGCCGGAAGATTTACTACTACGCCCCTCCATGGAGACCCGGCTGCGCGAAGCGCGGGCTAAAATGGCTGAAAAAGTCGCTCGCGACGTATTGGTCATCATAGGCTATCCCGGCGTGCGCGAAGGCAAGCGCTATAACCTCGCGGGCGTGCTGTATAACGGCCAGTGGGACGCCGAATATGCCAAGCAGGCGCTGCCCAACTATCAGGTATTCGATGAGCAGCGCTATTTTACGCCGGGCACTGAGCCGCTGGTGTATGAGCATAAAGGCGTCAAGCTCGGGCTGCTGATTTGCGAAGACCTGTGGGAAAGCGAGCCGGTACGCTCCGCAACGGCCGCGGGGGCGGAAGTACTTATCAGCCTGAACGCTTCCCCTTACCACCAGGACAAGCCGGGTGAGCGCCTACGCCTGCTGGAGCTGCGTGCCCAGGACGTCAACCGGCCAATTATTTATGTCAACACGATTGGCGGCCAGGATGAGCTGGTATTTGACGGCGGCTCCAAGTGCGTGGATGCCAATGGCGAGCTAAAGGTTCTCGCCCCGTATTGGCAGGCAGGCCTGATGCCGGTGCAACTGCTGCAGACCAGCGCGTCTACCTGGGAGCCCCAGGCCGGTGAAATCGAACCGGATGTAGAGCCGGAAGAGAGCCTTTACTGCGCGCTGGTAACGGGGCTTCGCGATTACGTCAATAAAAGTGGCTTTGAAGGCGTGGTGTTGGGGCTTTCCGGCGGTATCGACTCAGCGCTGTCCCTGGCAATTGCTGTAGATGCTTTAGGGCCGCAGCGGGTGCAGGCGGTGATGATGCCGTATCACTACACCGCGGATATCTCGAAGCAGGACGCCGCCCAACAGGCGGAAATGCTTGGCGTGCATTACGAGGTGATGCCCATCGAGCCCATGGTCGATGCCTTTATGGCGACGCTTTCGGAAAGCTTCGCCGGCACCGAGCGCGATACCACTGAAGAGAACCTTCAGTCGCGTTGCCGGGGTGTGCTGCTAATGGCGCTGTCCAACAAGAAGGGCCTGATGGTGCTGACCACCGGCAACAAGAGTGAAATGGCGGTGGGCTACGCCACGCTCTACGGCGATATGGTGGGTGGCTACAATGCGCTCAAGGATGTCTATAAAACCTGGGTCTATCGTTTGGCGAGCTGGCGTAACACCCAGTCTCCGGCGATCCCTGAGCGCGTTATTGAGCGGCCACCCAGCGCAGAACTGGCGCCCGGCCAGCAGGATAGCGACTCATTACCTGATTACGACGTGCTCGACGCCATCCTGTTGAGCTACATCGAAGGCGATATGAGCGCTGAAGCGATTATTGCCGCCGGTTTTGACGCTGAAGACGTTTATCAGGTGGTCAAACTGGTAGACCGCTGCGAGTACAAGCGTCGGCAGGCCCCGGTTGGCGTGCGGG
The DNA here is from genome assembly GCF_052376775.1 of Halomonas sp. AOP43-A1-21. Taxonomy (NCBI): domain Bacteria; kingdom Pseudomonadati; phylum Pseudomonadota; class Gammaproteobacteria; order Oceanospirillales; family Halomonadaceae; genus Halomonas; species Halomonas sp. AOP43-A1-21. The sequence continues at coordinate 107,908 of NZ_JBQSWC010000011.1, forward strand.
TAACATCGCGCGGTTTCGGACGCGACCGCCGCTACCCGATTGTTAACGGCTGGCAGCCGGGCGACTAAGCATAGCGCCAGACCCAACGCAAAAGGCTCCTGCGTAATGCTTTATAGCAGGAGCCTTTTTTATTGTCGCGGGTAGTGATAGGGGGCTAGAAGCTTTCCCACTCAGGTTCTGGTTGGCGCTGGGCAGGGCTCAGGGCCGGCTGGCGCACCACCGGTGAGGTAGCCGGCGCTAGATGTTGACCAGCCGGTTGAGTAGTTTTTGGGGCAGCTTGAGGAAGTTTGAATGCTCCCATCATTTGCAGCAGCTGGCGGGCATTCTGGCGCAGGTTGGAGGCGGACTTGGCGCTTTGATCCACCAGTGCTGCGTTCTGCTGGGTCACTTGATCCATCTCGGTAACGGCCTGGCCGACTTCCTGTACGCCGGCGCTCTGTTCGGCGCTTGCGTTACTGATCTCCTGCATGATGGTGGTCACGCGATCAATCGCCGCCACGATCTCTTCTGTAGATTTGCTTGCTTCTTCGGCGCGCTGGTTGCCGTGCTTGACGCGGTCTAGATTGCTGGCGATCAGTTGATTGATTTCGCGAGCGGCTTCCGCGCTGCGCTGGGCAAGATTGCGCACCTCTTCAGCCACCACGGCGAAGCCTCGGCCATGCTCGCCTGCTCGGGCCGCCTCAACGGAGGCATTGAGCGCCAGTATGTTGGTCTGGAAGGCGATGGAATCAATGGTCGAGGTAATACCGGCGATTTCCTGAGAGCTCTGGTTCAGCTCGTTCATGGTATCCACTACCTGATGTACCGCATCACCGCCTTTGGTAGCGAGCTGTGAAGCGCTTTGCGCTTCCTGGCTTGCCTGTTCGGAATTTTCTGCGTTGAGTTTTACCGTGCTGTTGAGCTGCTCCATGGCTGAAGCCGTTTCGGCCAGGGCGCTAGCCTGCTGCTCGGTGCGTGATGACAGGTCGTTGTTGCCTTCCGCGATCTGTTCGCTGTTGGATGCCACTGCTTCCGCCGAGGCGCGCACCTGGGTAACAATGGTTTGTAGCTGCTGGGCCATGGCCACCTGAGAAGCCATGATACTGCGCGTGTCGCCTTTTTTGAGCTGCCCTTTGGTGGTTAGCTCACCCCGTCCGATAGCTTCGGCAAAGGCTTTGACTTCATGCGGCTCGGCGCCCAGCTCGCGCAGCAATTGACGGGAGAGAAACATTGCAATCAAGCCACCCACCAGCAGCGCAAACAGCGTCAAACCCAGCATCAGCATTTGAAAGCCCGACGCGGTTGCACGTGCCTCTGACGTGCTGACATCGTTGATCCGGGTCTGCATGTCGATAAACTGATTGATACGGTTTAACCACTCGCTATAGGCAGGTCCTGCCTGGTCAAGCATTAGCGTTCGTTCGGCCTCATCAGTGCCTGCATCGTGGGCGTCAATGACCTGCTGGGTCAGGCTGCGGGTAATCACGGCCTGGCGTTCAATCGTATCAAGCAGATTCACCTGCTCGGGCGTGGTCGAGTATTGGTTGATGATCTGCTGCATGCCAGCCGTGGCGGTTTGGTAATCATTTTGCAAGCTTTGAAGCTCGGCGCGTAGGGCACTTTGGCGGCCATTGTCCGTCGTCATGACAATATCGCGCAGAGCAATGGCGCGATCATGCACGCTGCCGCGCATGTCCACGGCAAATCGCTGCTTGGTGCCATTGATATCATTGATGGCGGTAAGCCCATGATTGATCTGATTGACCTGATAGATACCGATAGTCGTCAGTGCTATCAGCAGTGCCAGTATGGTGGAAAAGGCCAGTATTAGGCGCGTACTTATCTTAGCGCCTGCAAAACGGGCGTTTGACGTGAGCATGATCAGTTCCTTGAATGCTGGGAGGACGCTTTTTATTCGGGGTGTGAGGATACTAGTACGCTATTTGTTTTTTGTACAACTATTGATTAACTATTGGTTCGGAACTGGCTATAAACAAAAAACCACGCCGAAGCGTGGTTTTATTCAGAATGACAGGGCTATTGGACAGGGATGAGCGTTGCTCAAGCCGTGCTGAAGGTGTCAGTCAAGATGTTTGGGTACAAAGCGGCCGCCCTGAAGCTGCTCGTGGTCAGGCGCATTTTCGCGCAGTACGGCAAGTACTTCGCCAGCCCGGTCGTTCATGCCCAGGCCTTGGTAGCCTTCAACCATGGTGGCCAGTGCATCGCGGGTGGCGTTGGACTCAGGGTAATGCTCAACTACCCAGCGGCCACGTTCAACCGCTGCCAGATAGGCGCCACGCCGCAGGTAGTAGTCAGCCACATGCAGCTCATGGTTGGCTAGTAGCTCGCGCAAATAGACGATGCGCTGCTGAGCATCTGGCGCGTATTCGCTTTGCGGGAAGCGCTGGATCAGCTCGCGGAAATCGTTGTACGCATCGCGTGAGGCGCCCAGGTCACGCTTGGAAATATCGATCAGGCGTAAGCGTTCCAGGCTGAAGCGGCCGGCCTGCCAGGCAGAAAGCCCGCGCAGGTAGTAAGCATAATCCGCTTGGGGGTGGTCAGGATGCAGGCGAATGAAACGGCTTGCCGCCGCCCGGGCTTCTTCCCAGTCGCTATTTTCATAGTAGGCGTAGACCAGCTCTAGCTGCGCTTGCTCGGCATGAGGGCCGAAAGGATAGCGGGTATCCAGTGCTTCCAGCCGCTCGATCGCAATTGGGTAACGGTTGCTATCCAGCGCCGTGCGCGCCAGTTCGTAAAGCTCGCGCTCTTGCACCCCGGCAAATTCATCTTGCTCTTCATCAGGTGTTGTATCGTTACTGGCGCAGCCTGCCAGAAGGGCAAGGCTTAAAGCTAGGGCACCAAAGCGGTTGGCAGCAGAAAAAACGCGCATCATCATCCTCGTTGCAAACAAGCCTCAATCACCGAAAAGCGACGATGGCCATGATAGAATAGGTCACAGTAAGCCCACTATAAATCACCTCGACGCAAAACGCAGGCTTAGCAGCGTATTGTCGGGTGTTGTTAAAGGAAGTAACGTCATGCCCCGGATAGTTGAAGCCATGCAACGTGTACCTGCGACGCTCGCAGGTGCGCGTTTTGACCAAGCGGCGGCGGAGTTGTTCAGTGATTACTCTCGCGAGCGATTAAAAGCATGGATCAACGCGGGTGAGCTGACCGTGGACGGCGTACAAACCAAACCGAAAGCGAAGCTGCACGGCCATGAAGTGCTGTTGTTGAAGGCGACCATCGAAGAAGATCGGCGCTTTGAAGCCCAGGATATACCGCTAGATATTGTCTATGAAGATGATGCGGTGATGGTTATCAACAAGCCTGCCAATATGGTCGTGCATCCCGCGGCCGGTAACCCGGACGGGACCTTGCTCAACGCGCTGCTTTACCATCACTCTACGCTTGCCGAGGTGCCGCGCGCCGGGATTGTTCACCGTCTGGATAAAGACACCACTGGCTTGATGATGGTGGCTAAAACCATTCAGGCGCAAACCGTGCTGGTCGAACAGCTTCAGGCACGTAGCGTATCGCGCCAGTACGACGCGGTGGTGATTGGTAAGCCTGTGGCGGGCAGTACCATCGATGCACCTATTGGTCGGCATCCGAAAGATCGCAAACGTCAGGCGGTCACCAACTCGGGCAAGCCTGCCGTGACTCACTTTCGCGTGGTCGAGCGGTTTCGCGCCCATACCCATGTGCGCTGCCAGCTGGAAACCGGGCGTACGCACCAGATTCGCGTGCATATGGCCCACGCCCGTTACCCGTTGATTGGCGACCCGCTTTACAGTGGCCGCGCCAGACTGCCGCCAGGTGCGGCCGGGCCGCTCAAGGAAATCCTGCGGGAATTCCCTCGCCAGGCGCTGCATGCTCGCAAGCTAAGCTTTGTGCATCCGGTCAGTGGTGAAACGCTCACTTTTCATGCCGACCTGCCCGATGATCTACTAATGTTGTTGGACTACCTGCGCGAAGATAATGAGACCATGCGATGAGTGATGCCATCGATTTACGCCCCACACTGCTGATTCCTGACTGGCCTGCGCCCGCAAGCGTGCGGGCCTTTGTTACCACGCGGGAAACAGGCCCCAGCCAGAATGATTTTGCGGCGTTTAATACGGCCGCCCACGTTGGCGATAATGCTGAACATGTCGCTCTTTGCCGACGGCTGATGCAAAAAGAGATAGGCGACGAGCGCCCGTTGTTATGGCTGAATCAGACCCACGGCGCACGTGTGCAGCAGGGTTATCAGGCCGATACGCCAGAGGCGGATGCGGCCGTTGCCACCTCCGATGAGTATGCTTGCGTGGTACTCACAGCGGACTGCCTGCCGGTCATGTTCTGCAATCGTGCCGGAACCCAGGTGGCGGTGGCTCACGCCGGTTGGCGAGGCCTGGCGGGGGGCGTTTTGGAAGCCACGGTTGCGGCCATGAATACCGAGCCCGGCGATATTCTTGTTTGGCTGGGGCCAGCGATTTCCAATGCCCAGTTTGAAGTGGGGCCAGAAGTGTACGGCGCGTTTGTGGCTGTTCACCCTGAAACCGCAGAGGCGTTTGACCATAGCCCTTACCGGATGGGCCACTATATGGCCGACTTGTATCGGCTGGCGCGGTTTCGCCTGGAGGCGCTCGGGATCGAGCATATTAGCGGCGGGCACTTCTGCACGGCGTGTGAGTCGCGCTTTTACTCCTACCGGCGCGATGGCGGTACCACGGGGCGCATGGCGAGCGTGATCTGGATCAACAAATAAACTTGCTGAGTATTATCTGCTCTTGAAAACGCCAGAAATGACGCCATTTAACTTGTCAAGCTAATAGTGATTAGCACGTTAACCGACATGTTATTGGGCCACGCCGTGCGTCCGAACGCAGGGCTACCCCAGGAGGCTCGCTATGCGTTTTGATAAGTTTACTGCCAAGCTTCAGGCTGCCATTGCCGAAGCGCAATCACTGGCCGTGGGTCGCGGTCATAATCAACTAGATCCCTCTCATCTTCTCCTCGCTCTGCTGGATACCAAAGACACGGGCATTAAAGCCCTGATCGAAAAGGCCGAGGGCTCAAGCTCGCGCCTGCGCGATGGGTTAGTGCAGCAGTTGGATAACTTGCCCAAGGTGGGCCAGTTCGATGGTGAAGTGCAGCCCTCGCGGGATTTTATCAAGCTATTCAATCTAACCGACCGTGAAGCGCAAAAGCGCGGCGATCAGTTCATTGCCAGTGAACTGGTGCTGCTGGCCGGGTTAGAAATGAACGGCCCGCTTACCAAACTGATGAAAGACGCGGGGCTTAGCCGCAAGTCACTCGAGGCGGCGATTAATAGCCTGCGCGGCGGTGCCAGCGTCGATGACCCGAATGCGGAGGATCAGCGTGAGGCGCTCAATAAATACACCCTTGATCTTACCCAGCGCGCCCTGGACGGTAAACTCGACCCGGTGATTGGCCGTGACGAAGAGATTCGCCGTACTATCCAGGTGCTTCAGCGGCGCACCAAAAATAACCCTGTCTTGATTGGCGAGCCTGGGGTGGGTAAAACCGCCATTGTTGAGGGTTTGGCACAGCGTATCGTCAACGGTGAAGTGCCCGAAGGCTTAAAAGACAAACGGGTGCTGTCGTTGGATATGGGGTCACTGCTGGCGGGCGCCAAGTTCCGCGGTGAGTTCGAGGAGCGCCTGAAAGCGGTGCTCAAAGAGCTCTCTCAGGAAGAAGGGCGGGTCATTCTGTTTATCGATGAGCTGCACACCATGGTGGGGGCCGGTAAGGCGGAAGGCGCCATGGACGCGGGCAATATGCTCAAACCCGCGCTTGCCCGCGGCGAGCTGCACTGCGTCGGCGCCACTACGCTGGATGAGTATCGCAAATATATCGAAAAAGATGCGGCTCTTGAGCGTCGTTTCCAGAAAGTGTTGGTCGATGAACCGACAGAAGAAGATACCGTGGCAATTCTGCGTGGCTTAAAAGAGCGCTATGAAGTGCACCACGGTGTGGATATCACTGACTCGGCGATTATTGCCGCGGCGAAGCTGTCTACTCGCTATATCACCGACCGGCAGTTGCCCGATAAGGCCATCGACCTGATTGATGAGGCCGCCTCGCGGATTCGTATGGAGCTTGATTCCAAGCCCGAAGCGATGGACCGCCTGGATCGGCGTTTAATCCAGCTCAAGATGGAGCGCGAGGCGCTTAAGAAGGAAACCGACGAAGCCACCAAGAAGCGCTTGGAAGCGCTCAACAATCAGATTCATGAGTTCGAGCGTGAATACGCTGACCTTGATGAAATCTGGAAGGCCGAAAAAGCCAGCATCCAGGGCTCAGCGCAGTTCAAAGCTGATTTGGAACAGGCGCGTCTTGATCTGGAGCAGGCCCGTCGGCAGGGCGATTTAGGGCGTATGTCGGAAATTCAGTACGGCAAAATTCCCGAGCTGGAAAAGAAAATTGCCGAAAGCGGTGAAGGCGAAGCGGATACCGCAAGCCACCAACTGCTGCGCTCCAACGTCACTGAAGAGGAGATCGCCGAGGTTGTTTCGCGCTGGACCGGGATTCCGGTTTCCAAGATGCTCGAAGGCGAGCGCGATAAATTACTGCGGATGGAAGACGCCCTGCATGAACGGGTGATCGGCCAAAATGAAGCGGTTGAAGCGGTGGCCAACGCCGTGCGCCGCTCTCGGGCGGGCTTGTCCGATCCCAACCGGCCTAACGGTTCGTTCCTGTTCTTGGGGCCCACCGGGGTTGGTAAAACCGAGCTATGTAAGTCATTGGCCAATTTCCTGTTCGACACCGAGGAGGCCATGGTGCGTATCGATATGTCGGAATTCATGGAGAAGCACTCCGTGGCCCGTCTGATCGGTGCGCCTCCTGGCTATGTAGGTTACGAAGAGGGCGGCTACTTGACCGAGGCGGTGCGCCGTAAGCCTTACTCCGTGCTTTTGCTGGATGAGGTGGAAAAAGCCCATCCGGATGTTTTCAATATCTTGCTTCAGGTATTGGAAGATGGCCGGTTAACCGATGGTCAGGGGCGCACGGTGGATTTCCGCAATACCGTGATCGTGATGACCTCCAACATGGGCTCGGACATCATTCAGCGCATGGGTGGTGACGTCAGTGCTGATAAAGACAATGACTATGAAAACATGAAAAACATGGTCATGGAGGTGGTGGGTAATCACTTCCGCCCCGAGCTGATCAACCGCATTGACGAAGTGGTGGTCTTCCATGCTTTGGGCCAAGAGCAAATCCAGGCAATTGCGGGTATTCAGCTGGAGCGCTTGCGAGCCCGTTTGGCTGAGCACGATTTAGGCCTTGAGATAAGCGATGACGCCATGGCACAGCTGGCCGTGGTGGGGTTTGACCCCGTGTATGGCGCGCGGCCACTTAAACGCGCTATTCAAAGCCGGCTTGAAAACCCGCTGGCGCAAGATCTGCTGGCCGGCAAATTCTCACCGGGAGATACCATCCGGGTGAGCGCTGTTGAAGGCAAGCTTGCGTTCAATATCTAAACAGCCCTGGTTATAACCATATGCCCCGTTAGGCTTTGCCGACGGGGCTTTTTTATCTCAAATCGCTTCTTTGCACATTCATCGGGCATTGATGGTTGACATGCTAGAAGGCTAATGGAATCTTATCAGTTCCTGATTTGCGGGCGCGGACCTGACGGGTAACCCCTTTTTCCCGCGCGAAGGGTAGGCTAACGCCTTTACCCGCCGAAGGACTTCCGGGTTTGAGCCAACCGCTCGGCCTGGCCAACGCCCCGACGCGGCAATCCGCCGTGATAAGGGAGTGGCTGATTTATATCGTCATAAATCGGTGCTCTCAGAGAGTGCAGGCCCTAACCGGGCCGTATGCCAGGGTTTGGCATCAGGTGCCGGCATGGGCCGGCAGCGGCATACCGCCGCACTCGACACCGCAGGATGTCCTGCGGATCGCACTCGAGACCTCTAGGGGAGAAATACAGTGGAACTGCTTTCCGGCGCAGATATGATCGCCCGCTTCTTGAAAGATGAGGGCGTTGAGTACATTTATGGTTATCCCGGCGGTGCGGCGCTGCATATTTATGATGCGCTGTTCCGCCAAGACAGCGTGAAGCACATTCTTGTGCGTCACGAGCAGGCTGCCACTCACGCAGCCGACGGTTACGCCCGTGCTTCGGGTAAACCCGGCGTAGTGCTGGTTACCTCCGGACCCGGCGCTACGAATGCCGTTACCGGTATTGCCACCGCGTACATGGATTCGATTCCCATGGTGGTGCTGTGTGGTCAGGTAGCGAGCCATCTGATCGGTGAAGATGCCTTCCAGGAAACCGATATCGTGGGCGTCACTCGGCCGATCGTGAAGCATAGCTTCTCGATTCGCCACCCGTCTGAAATCCCGGAAGTGCTTAAAAAGGCGTTTTACCTTGCCTCGACGGGGCGCCCTGGTCCGGTGGTGGTGGATATTCCCAAGGATATGACTGCGCCCACCGAGCGCTATGAGTACGTCTACCCGAAAAAGGTCAAGCTGCGCTCGTATAACCCGGTGACACGTGGCCATACCGGGCAGATCAAAAAGGCCGTTGAGCTAATGCTCAAAGCCAAGCGCCCGGTATTTTATACCGGTGGTGGTGTGGTGACCGGCAAGGCCAGCGAAGGTTTAACGGATCTGGTTAAACGGCTGGGCTTCCCGATTACCACCACGCTGATGGGCATTGGCGCGTATCCGCAAAGCGATCGTCAAAGCCTTGGCTGGCTAGGCATGCATGGCTCTTATGAGTCCAACATGGCCATGCACCACGCTGATTTGATTGTCGCCATCGGCGCCCGCTTTGATGACCGGGTCACCAATAACACGTCTAAGTTTTGCCCCACGGCGAAAATTATTCATGTCGACGTTGATCCCAGCTCGATCTCCAAAACCGTGCGTGCCGATGTGCCGATCGTCGGGCCTGCCGACAGCGTTATCAATGAGATGATCAGCCTGGTTCAGGGCCATCCTATTGCGCACCCCGAAGCGCTTGCTGAGTGGTGGGAGAAGATCGATGGCTGGCGCACTGAACGCCATGGCAAGCTTTATGAGCCGTCCAAACCGGGTGAGATGTTAAAATCTCAAGAAGTGGTTGAAGCCTTATGCCGGGTGACGCGTGGAGAGGCTTACGTGACGACCGATGTGGGCCAGCACCAGATGTTCGCGGCTCAGTATTACAAGTTTGAGAAGCCTAACCGGCTGATCACCTCAGGCGGTCTTGGCACCATGGGCTTTGGTTTCCCGGCAGCGATGGGGATCAAGCAAAACTTCCCGGATGACGACGTAGTCTGCGTAACCGGTGAAGGCAGTTTCCAGATGATGATGCAGGAACTCTCCACCTGTAAGCAGTACGGCGTGGGCGTTAAAATCCTCAATCTGAACAATGCCTCGCTAGGCATGGTGCGCCAGTGGCAGGACTTGAACTACAAGTCACGCCATGCGCACTCTTATATGGAGTCGCTGCCTGACTTCCATATGTTGATTGAGGCTTACGGGTTTACCGCGATTACCGTCACTACCCAGGATGAGCTTGAACCGGCGCTTGAGCGTGCGTTTGCCAACAAGCACGAACTGGTATTTCTTGACGTGAAGGTGGACCCTTTTGAGCACGTCTATCCGATGCAGGTGCCGTTAGGCTCCATGCGCGACATGCTGCTGTCTAAAACGGAGCGTACCTGATGCGACATATCATCTCGATTCTGTTGGAAAACGAACCGGGTGCGCTGTCACGTGTGGTCGGCCTGTTTTCTCAGCGCAATTTCAACATTGAAACGCTTAACGTAGCGCCGACCGAAGATCCATCGCTTTCGCGTTTGACGGTGACCACGGTAGGGGATGACCGAGTGATCGAACAGATCACCAAGCATCTTAATAAGCTGATCGATGTAGTGAAGCTTGTCGATCTGACCGAAGGCAACCACATCGAGCGTGAGCTGATGCTGGTGAAGGTCAAGGCACTGGGCGCTGCCCGCGATGAAGTAAAACGCACCGTGGATATCTTCCGCGCGCAGATCGTCGACGTGACGCCGAGTCTTTATACCGTTCAGATTACCGGGGACGCCGCCAAGCTGGATGCTTTTCTGCAGGCCATGGCGCCTGTGGGCATTCTTGAAGTCGCGCGTACCGGGGTTTCCGGTATTGCACGCGGCGACAAGGTGCTTTCGCTTTAAAGCATCGAGTAGCGTTACTTCTGGTTAGACAAAGCACCGTCTTATTGAAGACGGTGCTTTTTTAGTTATCAACGCTCACTAATCGCGGCCCACAGCGCGTCGATAATCGGGTTTTTCAAACGCCGGTTGAGAACGCACAGACCGACATCGTAGTGAGGGAGTTCGGGCTTCACGCTCAATACTCTGACCCTGTTGGCGAGCGGGCTGTTATCCAGCACGATTTTGGGTACTACGCCCACGCCAAAGCTTAACCCCACCATGCTGACGATAGCCTCATGCCCCGCCACCTGGGCGTAGATGCGTGGGCTTACGCCCATCGCCTTGAACCAGGTGTTGGCATGTTCCCGCGATAGCCCTGCTTCAGAAAGAATCATGGGCACCTGCTGCCACTGTTCGGCGGTCGAGCTTGCGGGAGCGGCAGGTAGCCATTTGCAGGGCGCCGTAGGGGCGATGAACACCAGCGGCGAGCGAGTGAGCGATTTGAACGCCAGGGCGTTGGGAGGAATGCGTGGGCGCGGCGTGATGGCCATATCATCATCGCCCTCCATCACTCTTTGCATGGCGTCGGCTGGGTCGCCGGTATGCAGTTTCAGTTCGATACCGGGGTGGCGAGTACGCACATCGCTTAATAGCTCATACAAGAAGCTATAGCTTGCCGTTACCGAACAGTAGATGCTGATTTCGCCGCTAAGCTGCGCGGTATTGGCCAGGCGGCGCTTGGTCATCTCCCACTGTTCCAGCGTCTCGCGGGCATAGTGCTGAAAGCCCAGGCCATGTGCAGTCAGCGTGACGTGACGGTTGTCGCGCTCGAACAACAGCGTGGAAAGTTCACTTTCCAGTTGCTGAATCGAACGACTTAGGGTCGAAGGGCTGACGTGGCAAAGCTCGCTGGCGCGACCAAAATGCAGCGTGTCGGAAAGCACTACAAAATGTCTAAGTAGCCGGAAATCCATACAAGCGCCGTCGTTTCAAGTGATGAAATAGTGTATTGCAAATATGGCGTTTTACGCAAAGTGGCGACTGGCGTAAAGTGGCTTTACGCTTTACCTAGCGCTGCACAAGACGGCGCAGGTGGCCATCGGCGCTGACACGCTTTGACAACAATTCAACTCGATAATGATAAAACCATCTTTGTAGCTTGACGGGGTGCGCTTCGGCGCGCCCCGTTTTGTTTGTGCGCTGTAAGCGGTATTCAATTTACGCTTCCTGATGCAATTGACTGGCTGACCAAGACTCACCGTGTAGAATGAAAGTGTTCACTATTTGTGACTCTATATTTAACGGATGACATCTATGACTCAGGACGCTCGCGATCAAGAGCAAGCTTCGACTTCCTTGCCGGAAACCCACGACGATCATCATACGGTCGGTAATGAGGATCTTGCTGCCGCTTTCTTACGTGATACAGAAGTCGTCGAAGAGGCCCTGGAAGATGGGAAGAAGATTCGGCGTAAAGGGATTTACCTGCTACCTAATCTGTTTACCACCTCGGCGCTATTCTCAGGTTTCTTTGCCGTTGTGGCCGGGATTAACGGTGAATTTACGTCTGCCGCCGTCGCCATTTTTATCGCCATGGTGCTGGATGGGTTGGATGGGCGCGTTGCGCGCATGACCAATACCCAAAGTGCCTTTGGCGCCGAGTACGATAGCCTTGCCGATATGATCTCATTTGGTATGGCGCCGGCATTAGTGGCCTTCACCTGGATTTTGCAGGATATTGGTAAAACTGGCTGGGTAGTCGCGTTTTTGTATGTGGCCTGTGCGGCACTTCGCTTGGCGCGCTTTAACGTGCAAATTGGCAGTGTTGATAAGAAGTGGTTTATTGGGCTGCCCAGCCCCTCAGCCGCCGCATTGGTAGCCGCGAGCGTTTGGACCTTCCACAGCTTTGATGCTGACGCATTTGGTTTCAAGCTTTTGATGTTGGTAGTAGTGGCCGCCGCCGGCATTCTGATGGTCAGCAATATCCGCTACTACAGCTTCAAGGATCTCGACTTCAAAAAGCCTGTGCCCTTCGTGGTACTGCTGGCCGTTGTGCTTGGGTTCGTCATGATCTCGGTTGAGCCTTCTGTCATGTTGCTTCTACTGTTTGGTGCCTATGTGCTCTCAGGGCCGATTTATGCGGTTATGCGCAAGGCCAAACCGAAAAGCTGAAAGTTTTTTACGTCTTTTGAAAAAAGCCCTTGCCAATCCGGCAGCGAATCCGTAAAGTACGCATCCGCTGCCGGGGACGCCAAGCGTTACCAGCGGTGG